>NZ_JBHYWP010000117.1:0-24536 GCF_042751845.1 Streptomyces sp. NPDC059398
CCCGGTACGTCCAGTACAGGGGCGATCCTCCGCCTTGCGAGGCACCGCACCAGACGCCGCGGACTGATCCACGAAGATCGGCCGGACAGACCCTAGCTCCGTGCCCCGTACACATACGGAGTCGTCGTGGTCAGCGCGGCGAAGCCCAGCCGCTGGAGGATCGGGCGGCTGTCGTCGGACGCGTCGACCTGGAGGAGGCGGACACCGCGCGCCGCTGCGATCCCCGCCCGGTGGGCGATCAGGGCGCGGTAGATGCCGCGCCCCCGCCAGGCCGGGGCCGTACCGCCACCCCAGAGACTGGCGAACCCCGTGCCCGGACGGAACTCCATCCGCGCCGCACAGACCGGCTCGTCACCGGCCATCGCCACCACCGCCACCAGCGAATCCGGGTCATCGGTCAGCCGGGCCAGGACCTGGTGGTGGATCCGTGAGCCGTCCTCGCCGAACGCCGCCTCGTGCGCGCGGGTCATGAGGGCCACCCCGGCGGCATCGGTGACGGGCCGCAGCTCTACCCCCTCGGGCAGCCGCACCTCGGCCGGCAGCGCCCGGACCTCCGCGACCATCAGCGTCTCCGGCGGCTCGGGCACGAACCCGGCCGCCAGGAGCCGGTCCGCCAGATCGGCCGGGCCGTCATGGGCGTACAGCTTCCACTCGAACTCCCGGTCCAGCGCGGTGAAATGGCGCACCTCCCCGGCGATGGCCGCATCGGCTCCGGCCGCGTCCAGGGCCGACCAGACGACGCCGTTCCAGCTGCCGGCGTCCGGACCGGTCTGCCGCACCACATCGCCGACCCGCTCGACCACACTGCCGGGTCCCTCCGGCGGCGCGTCCCGCCGCATCCGGAGATCGAACGCCGCCCGTACCGCTTCGAGATCCATCCGGTCACCCAACAGCCGGGCCCCGCACGCCGCAACCGGGTTTCTCCGCAACAGATCCGCAAAGAGTCTTGTGCACTCCATGTGATGCGCGTAGACAACCAGTGACCTGCAGTCCGTCACCACCAGAACCGGAGCACACGCGTATGCCCTCCAGACTCGCCAGGATCTCCGCCGCCACGGTCGCCCTCGCCGCGGCCGGCAGCGCCCTCTACGGCATCGGCGTCGCCACGGCCGACAACTCCGTGCCGCGGACGGACCGCGAGATCCCGAACATCACCAAGGTCGAGGACAGCATCACCGCCTACTACGGCGGCAAGCCCGACGCGTCGGGCGCCTACCAGGCCTCACCGAAGAGCAACTACGCCAAGCAGGTCGCCGGTATCGAGGCACGGGCGAAGCGGCAGATCGCGGAGGCCGCCCACCACAACGGGCACGGCCGCAAGCCCGCCATCGTGCTCGACGTGGACGACACCACGCTCCTCACCTACGACTGGGAGAAGAAGAACGGCTTCGCCTACAACGCGACCGCCTTCAACGACTACGTCCAGAGCGCACGGTCGATCGGTGTCTTCGGGATGCCCGGCGTCGTCAACTACGCAGCGAAGAAGGGTGTCACGGTCTTCTTCCTCACCGGACGCGACGAGTCGCAGCGCACCGCGTCGGCCACCAACCTGACCCGGGCCGGCTACCAGGTGCCGGTGGACAGGTCCCACTTCTACCTCAAGGACCAGACCGCCGCTCCGTCCTATCTGAGCTGCGCACAGCCCAAGTGGACCTGCACCACGGTCCAGTTCAAGGCCGGGACCAGGAAGCACATCGAGTCGCTCGGCTACCGCATCGTCGCCAACTTCGGTGACCAGTACTCCGACCTCAGCGGCGGCTACGCCGACAAGACGTACAAGCTCCCGAACCCGATGTACTTCCTGCCGTAACCGGTGCGGCGAGGTCCGGTCCTGTCCCGTCCGGCCGGACCCGCTCCGGCCCCGTCAGACCGTCGGGGCCGGAGCCGTACGCCGTGCCCTGACCGTCTCGTACCGCAGCGCCACCCCCGTCACGACCGCACCGGTCCCCTCCCACAGCCCCACGCCGATGAACCCGGCCGGCGCGCGGCCGGACAGCACGGCTGTGGTGAAGACCGCGAAGGTCAGCAGCCGGAACGGGACCGTCCAGCGGAAGAAGGCCCGCCAGTCGGCGGCCGCCGCCAGGACGTAGTACACGCCCATGTTCACCGCGGCCATCGAGGAGGCCGTGATGAAGGTCCGGGTGTAGTCGGACGACGGGCGGCCGGACGCGGGGGCGGCGAAGCCCATGGTCCTGAGCAGCGTGTCGGGGGAGATCAGGCCCAAGGCGCCCAGCACGACGGCGAGTACGCCGAAGACGGCCATGGTCCAGCCGGACGGGGAGCGGGGCAGTCGTATGACCATGGCGGCACCCTACGGCCAGGACCGCCCGCCGCGGGCGCCGGCGGATCACCGGACCGCTACTTCTTCAGCGCCGCCGCCATCATCTTCTGCGCCACCGGCCCCGCGAGACCGTTCCCGCTGACCTCGGCGCGGGCCGCGTCCGAGTCCTCCACCAGCACCGCGACCGCCACCTCCTTGCCGGTCGACTTGTCCTTCGCGTACGACGTGAACCAGGCGTACGGCGTCTTGCTGTTGTTCACACCGTGCTGCGCGGTGCCGGTCTTGCCGCCCACCACCGCGCCGGGGACCTTCGCGCTCGACCCCGTGCCCTGCTCGACGACCGTCTGCATCGCACTCTGCAGCTGGGACGCGGTGGACGCCGAGACGATCCGCTTCGACGGCTCCTTCTCGTAGGACTGGAGGGTGTTGCCGTCACCGTCCGTCACCTTGGAGACCATGTGCGGACCGGCCATCATCCCGCCGTTCGCCAGGGCGGACGTCACCATCGCCATCTGGAGCGGGGTCGCCGTCACATCGAACTGGCCGATGCCGCTCAGCGCCGTCTGCGCCTTGTCCATGTGCGAGGGGTAGGTGCTCGGCCACGCGCGCACCGGCACGTCCTGCTTGGAGTCGTTGAAGCCGAACTTCTCCGCCATCGCCCGCACCTTGTCCTGGCCCAGGTCGTCGGCGACCTTGGCGAAGACGGTGTTGCAGGAGTATTCGAGGGCGGTGCGCAGCGTCGCGTTCTCGCAGGGGTCGGAGGCGCTCTCGTTGGTGAGGTCCGTGGTCGTGCCGGGGAGCCGGTACGGGTCGGGGCTGTCGGTCTTCTCGTCGATCGAGGAGAAGAGCCCGTCCTCCAGCGCGGCCGACGCGACCACCAGCTTGAAGGTCGACCCCGGGGGCAGCGGCTGGCGCAGCGCACGGTTGAGCATCGGCTGGCTCTTGTCGCCGGTCAGCTGCTTCCAGGCGTCGCCGTCCGTCGTACCGCTGATCTTCGACGGATCGTAGGACGGCGTGGAGACCATGCCGAGGATCCGGCCGCTCTTCGGGTCGATGGCGACGGCCGCGCCCTTCTTGCTGCCGAGCGCCTCGTATCCCGCCTTCTGCACGGCGGGATCGATCGTCGTGAGGACGTCACCGGGCGCGGTCTGCTTGCCGGTGAGGGCGTCGACCGGGTTCTTCAGCCGGGTGTCCGTCCCGTCGAGGACATCGCTGTAGATCCCTTCGAGCTGCGTCGATCCGTACGCCTGCGAGCTGTACCCGGTCACGGCCGAGTACAGGTCGCCATCGGTGTACGTACGCCGGTAGGCGAGGTCACCGCTGTCCGTCCGCTTCGACCCGGTGACCGGTTTGCCGCCCACGACGATGTCGCCCAGCGGGTTCGCGTACTGGGCTATGGCGGTCCGGCGGTTGTTCTTGTTGTCTGCGAGGGCCTTGGTCTCGTACGCCTGCACCCAGGTCGCCCGCCCGAGCAGGGCGAGGACCAGGAGCAGGCAGAAGACCGAGGCGCGCCTGATTGTCTTGTTCATCCCGTAAGAGGACGAACGGGAGCGGCGGCGCCGTTCCCCTCCGGCGGGATTCTCAGCGATCTCTCATCCGGGCCTCCGGGACGCTCGGACGGGCCGGCGGGACCGGTCAGAGCCGCCGGGTGGCCAGGGTCAGCCGGTCGCGGGCGTCGAAGAGCGCGTCCTTGACCATCTGCTCATGGCCCGGGGTGAGCCGGGCCACCGGCACCGAGCAGCTGATCGCGTCGCGGGCGGGGGTCCGGTAGGGGATCGCGACACCGAAGCAGCGCAGCCCTAGGGTGTTCTCCTCGCGGTCCACCGCGTACCCCTGCTCCCGGACGAGGTGCAGCTCCTCGATGAGCTTCTCGCGGTCGGTGAGGGTGTGCTCGGTCAGCTGCGGCAGGGTCTCCGGCAGCATCTTGCGGACCTGCTCGTCACTGTGAGTGGCGAGCAGCGCCTTGCCCAGCGAGGTCGAGTGCGCGGGCAGCCTGCGGCCGACCCGGGTGAAGGGGCGCAGATAGTGCTGCGACTGGCGGGTGGCCAGATAGACGACGTTGGTGCCGTCGAGGCGGGCGAGGTGGATGGTCTCCGTCGTGTCGTCCGAGAGCCGGTCCAGGGTGGCGCGGGCCGCCGCGACGACCTCGTCGCCGTCGATGTACGACGTACCGACCAGCAGGGCGCGTACGCCGATGCCGTACCGGGTGCCGGTCGCGTCGGTCTCCACCCAGCCCAGCTCCACCAGCGTGCGCAGCAGCATGTAGAGGCTGGACTTGGGGTACCCGACGGCCTCCTGGACGGATGCGAGCGAGTGCATACCGGGGCGCCCGGCGAAGTACTCCAGCAATTCCACCGTCCGCACCGCGGACTTGACCTGCGCCCCACCTGCTGTCTCGGCAGTCGACATTCGACTCGGCCCCTCTTGTCAATGCTGAACGCGCGTTATTAGAGTTCCGGGGGAATTCACCATCGGGAACTTTGTTCAGAATACCGAACAACTTTACCGAACAACCCGTGGTGCGGCAGTGGTTTGCGGCAGTGGATCTGGGAGGACGTTCGCGGTGGCAGCAACACCAGTCTGGAGTGTCGACCCCCGAACCGGGAAGCAGCGTGAGCAGGTCGCGGTGGAGGCCACGACCGGCGAGGTGGACCAGGTGGTCCGCGCCGCCCATGCCGCACGTGCGCCACTCGCCGACCGTAGAGTACGGGCAGCCCTGCTGCGCGCCGCCGCCGACCTGCTCGACGAGGCAGGGCCCCATGTCATCGAGGCCGCCGACGCCGAGACGGCGCTCGGACCCGGCCGGCTCACCGGTGAACTCGCCCGCACCACCGCCCAGTTCCGGGCCTTCGCCGACGTGGTCGACGAGGGCTCCTTCCTCGACATCCGTATCGACCACCCGGACGCCGGCGCCACCCCGCCCCGGCCCGACCTGCGCCGGTACAAGCTGCCGCTGGGCGTGGTCGCGGTGTACGCGGCGAGCAACTTCCCGCTGGCCTTCTCGGTGCCCGGCGGCGACACCGCGAGCGCGCTCGCGGCCGGCTGCCCGGTGGTCGTCAAGGCGCACCCCGACCACCCCGCCACGTCGGAGCTCTGCGCCGCCGTGCTGCACCGGGCCGCCGAGCAGGTCGGACTCGACCCTGCGGTGGTCTCCGTGGTGCACGGCTTCGACGCCGGGGTGGCGCTCGTCAAGCACCCGCTGGTCGCGGCGGCCGGATTCACCGGCTCGGTGCGCGGGGGTCGCGCCCTCTTCGACGCGGCTGCCGCCAGGCCGGTCCCGATCCCCTTCCACGGTGAGCTGGGCTCGCTCAACCCGGTCGTGGTCACGGAGGCGGCGGCCGCCGAGCGGGCCGACGAGATCGGCGCGGGGCTCGCGGGCTCGGTCACCCTCGGCACCGGCCAGTTCTGTGTGAAGCCGGGCTTCGTGCTCGCGCCCACCGGTCCGGCCGGCGACGCCCTGGTCGAGGCGCTGACCGCCGCGGTCAGCAACAGCGAGGCCGGTGTTCTCCTCGACCACCGGATGCGGGAGAACTTCCTCGCGGGCGTACGCGAACGGGCCGCCCTGACCGGGGTCGACGCCCCGGTCACGCCAGGGGCGGGCGGCGAGCACACCGTCAGCGCGGGCTTCCTGACGCTGTCCGCCGGGCTGCTCGCCGACGACGGCGAGCACGATCTGCTCCTGGAGGAGTGCTTCGGCCCGGTCACGGTCGTCGCACGGTACGGCTCGGCCGACGAGATCACCGCGGTGCTCTCCCGGCTGCCGGGCAATCTCACCGCGACCCTCCAGGTCTCCACGGCCGAGGCCGCGGGGGACGGCGCGGACGGGGCCGCCGATGCCGCCGCGCTGCTCGACCAGCTCACCCCGCTCGCCGGACGGGTACTGGTCAACGGCTGGCCCACCGGGGTCGCGGTCGCCCCCGCCCAGCACCACGGCGGCCCCTACCCGGCCACCACCTCCACCTCGACATCGGTCGGCGGCACCGCCGTCGAGCGCTGGCTGCGCCCGGTCGCGTACCAGGGCACCCCCGACGCGCTGCTCCCGCCGGAGCTGCGCGAGAGCAACCCGCTGGGTCTGCCCCGCCGTGTCGACGGGCGGCCCGAATGACCCCGCAGAGCCGGGTGGCCCCGGTGACCCGGCTGCCCGAGCTGCCCTTCCCGCTGGCCCCGGAGGGCCCGCAGGCCCCCTGGTCGTACCGGGAGGGGACGCTCGCGGTGCGCGCCGGGGCCTGCGAGGACCTGTTCGTACCCCCTTCGGGAGACTCGCCCGACCCCGCTTCGGACGCGCCCAGGCTGCTCGGTACGCCGCCGCCCGGCGACTTCCAGCTGATCGCCAGGGTGACGGCCCGGTTCGCCGGGGCCGGGGACGCGGGCGCGCTCTATCTGGAGACCGGCGAACGGGAGTGGGCCAAGCTCTGCTTCGAACTCTCCCCGGACATCCCCACCGTCTGCTCGGTCGTGACCAGGGGGTACTCCGACGACGTCAACTCGTCGGTGGTGGCGGGCGACAGCGTCTGGCTGCGGATCAGCCGCACCGGAAAGGCATTCGCCTTCCACGCGTCGGAGGACGGCGAACGCTGGACCTTCGTCCGGTTCTTCGCCCTCGGCGACGCCGACGCGGCAGCCGCCGCCCGGATCGGCTTCCTCGCCCAGTGCCCGATGGCGGACGGCTGTGCGGTGACGTTCGACTCGCTCGCCTACCGGGACCACGCGTTCAGGGCGCTGCGCGACGGGAGTTGACGGCGGGGCGAGGGGGCGCGCCGCTCCCGCGGCCGTCCTGCAACCGCTGCGGAACCGGCCGCGTCCCCTCCACCATGACATCCGTCTCTCTGATCCGACCGGCCCGCCCGGAGGACATCGACACCATCGCCGCACTCCACGCGGCGGCCCGTGCCACGTACTACGAAGGGCGCATACCGGTCGAGGAGTACGCGAGCCCCGGGGTCCACGCCCAGGTGCGGGAAGGCTGGGCCGCCGCGATCGCCCGGCCGGACGGTGAGGTGCTCTGCGCCGAGACCGGGGGCATCGTCGCCGCGGTCACGTCGTTCCGGGCCGTCGAGGGGGACATGGTCCTCAAGCAGTTCCACGTCGACCCGGCCCGCTGGAGCCGGGGCATCGGGGGAGCCCTGCACGACGCCGTGGTGGCCGCCTGGCAGCGGGACGCGGTGCGGGAGGCCAGGCTCGACGTGTACGAACACAACCTGCGCGCCCAGCGGTTCTACGCCCGGCACGGGTGGCTGCCGGACGAGCCGGCGGCCGGCGAGCCAGGCGGCGACCACCTCTGTCTGCGGCTGGACGTCCCGGCCGCAGTAGCCCGGGGCTGAGGCCCGCTCCGGTGCCCCGGAGCTGAGGCCCGCGCCGCGACCGGTGCCTGTCACGCCTCGTCGGCCGGTGCCGCTCCCCGCTGCCCCGGCCGGTGGACGTCGAGGTGGGCGGGGGTGCGCGTCAGGGGAAGTTTCCGCACGAACGCCCGGCGCAGCGCGTGGTACGGCGCGTCCGGATCGTCGAAGGTGGCGGCCATCCGGGCCAGTTCGTCCGCCCGGTACGCCGCCAGTGGCCTGAGCGCCTCCTCGCGGTCGAACTCCGCCTTCTTGGCGGCGGCCCGTGACTGCGCGCCGGATGACGACGCCAGGCGCGCCGCGATACGGGTGACCGAGGCCGGGAAGTCCTGCGGGCCGCACTCGACGATGCGGTCCACCAGACCGATACGCTGCCCGGCTGCCGCGCTGACCGGAAGCGCGCGCCGCATCAGCTCCGCCGCGACGTCCGCACCCGTACGGCGCGGCAGGGAACGGGTCCAGTACTCGGATCCGTAGAGACCCATCAGCCGGTAGTGCGGGTTCAGCACCGCGCCCGCCCGGCACCAGACCTCGTCGGCGGCCAGCGCCAGCATCGCCCCGCCCGCCGCGGCGTTGCCGCCGACGGCGGAGACCACCAGACGGTCGGTGGTCCGCAGCACGGCCTCCACCAGGTCGTCCATGGCGTTGATGTTGGCCCAGGACTCCGCCGCCGGATCGGTGGCCGCCTCGATCACGTTGAGGTGGATGCCGTTGCTGAAGAAGTCCCGGCCGCCGCCCAGCACCAGGACGGATGTCGGCCGGGTGAGCGCGGCCCGGTAGGCGGCGAGCAGCCGCCGGCACTGCCCGGTGCTCATCGCGCCGCCGGGGAACCCGAAGGTGAGGATCCCGGCCTGCCCCTCCTCCCGGTACCGGATGTCGCTCCAGGTGCGGCCCGGGTCCTCCGGCCACCGGGGCGCGGGCAGCTCGGGCAGCTCCGGGAGCCGGTCGCCGAGCGCGACGGTGGCGGGCAGCTTGTACGCGGGCGGCTCGCCCGGGGCCCGCCGGGGCCGCAGCTCGGGGATCCACACCGCCCCGTCGGCCGTCGCCCGGCAGACGGCGCCGTCACGGGTGGCCAGCAGCTCTCCCGGCCGGCCGCGCAGCCCGTCCTCCGGGTGGCCGCCGTGCAGGAACCACTCACCGCCGAGCAGTCCGTCCCGTACCCCGGGGTTCGAGTCGGCGGCGCGCAGCTTGCGTACCACCAGGTCGGTGGGGTCCGCCCGCCAGTCGACGCGGCGCTGCTCCTGCCGGAGATACGGCCGGGTGCGGGCGATGCCGTGCCGCACGGGCCGGGGCCGCTGCGGCTCCGGCACATATGTTCCGGACGCGAAGCGCTCGACGGCCCGCTGGACGGCGCGCAGCGCGGCGTCGGAGATCTCGTTGCGGTAGAGGTCGCTCTTGCCCACCGCGGGCACCGGGCAGTCGGCGGTGGCCCACACGTCCCCGCCGTCCATGACCGCGCCGGCCTGCAGAACGGTGACGCCCCACCGGGTCACGCCCTCGTGGATCGCCCAGTCCAGAGACGAGGGTCCCCGGTCGCCGACCGGCCCCGGATGCACGACCAGGCAGGTGTGCGCCTCCCAGATGTCCCGCGGGACGGCCGTCTTCAGCAGCGGGGCGACGATCAGCTCGGGCCGGTGCCTGCGGACGGCCTCCCGGAGCGCCGTGTCGTGCACGGCGGGGTCGGGCAGCGCGAGGGCGACGGGCACGGTGTGGCCGTGGTCCCGCAGCTCGGCGTGGACCCGCTGCGTCAGGCTGTTGAAGGCGCTCGCGAGGAGCAGGATGTGCACGGCGGTCTCCCGGTGGTCGGACGCTCCGCGGCCGGGGCGGGGCCGCGACCGCCTGCGATGGTCGGCCACCCGGACGGCGCACGGCGGGGCACCGGGCCGCGGAGTCGCCCGAAAGCGGAGCGCCGTGGGCCATCTGCGGCCCGGCGGGGCGGCCTTCGCGTCCTGAGGCGGCCTTCGCGTCCTGAGCGAGGAGAGGTGGCGCAAGCGGCTCACCGGCGCGGACCGGCGGGCCCTGTCCCGGTCGTTCTCGGCCCGCGTGAACCCCTGCGGCCGGTTCGGCCTGTACACGAACTCCCACCCCGGCCTCGCGGTTGTGGTGTCAGGCCCGGGTGGCCCGGCCGGGATCGTCGGTCAGCGCGGCCGCGGTCAGGGTGAGGTGCTGGACCAGGACCGCGGCTGCGGTGTCGGCGTCGCGGGCCAGCGCCGCCTCCTCCAGCCTGCGGTGTTCCTCGGCGCCGTCCCGGCCGGGGTTGCGGTGTGCCGACCAACGGCGGGCCAGCTCACTCGCGGTCCACAGCCGGTCGAAGGTCTCCAGCAGTGCGCGGTTGCCGCACCCCTCCAGCAACGTGCGGTGGAAGCCCCGGTGAGCCTCGGCCCAGGCGCTGGTGTAGTACTCGCCCTCCGCCGGCCCGTACGCGGGAGTGCGCACCAGACGGTGGTGCGCGGCCCGCACCCGGGCCTCCCAGTCGACGTCGCCGCGCTCGATCGACATGCGCAGTACGACCGGCTCGACGGTCCGGCGGGCTTCCGCGATCTCCTGCCAGCGTCGGTCGGAGAAGGCCGGGACCGCGAAACCGCGGTTGGGCAACCGGTCGGCGAGCCCCTCGCCGACCACCCGCACGAGCGCCTCGCGCACCACGGCCAGACTCACGCCCTGCTCCCTGGCAAGATCCTGCGGCTTGAGGGGGGCGCCGGGGGCGTGGTCCCCGCGCATGATCGCGTCCCGCAGGTGTGCGTAGACCTGCTCGGAAAGCATCTGCTTCCCCGGCGGGGTCGAGGAGTGCGCCGTCTGAGTCATGAGCCCATCCTAGACGATCCACTTGATAATCGATTATCGATGTTATGGTCGATTCGGTACCGATCAGGGCGCTCCGCCCGGAAAGGAAGGACCGCTGTGTCTTCCGACGACCCCTGTGCCCGCCTCCCCGGTGCGGACTCGTCCGTCCGCACCGGCGACGGCCCGCTGGACCTCAGCGCCGTCCGTGACGTCAGCCGCGCCGTCAGCGCCGCCCACCTGTTCATCTACCTCGCTCCCGAGGGCGCCGAGCAGGCGGCCGAACTCGGCGTGACCGACTACGGGCCGGTGTATCTGGCCCTCCGGTCGGCCGCGATGGGTGCGGTTCCGTGGCGTGTCACACTCGCGGCCTTCTACAACTTCAGCCCCCGGGCGGTGCAGGCCATGGCGGGCGTGTGGGACGCGGCGCCGCCCGAGCGGTGGCAGGCCGCCCGCTTCCTGGCCGCCGGACGGGCGATGCGGCGCGTCGGCGTATCTCTCACGGACGACCACCTCGCCCAGGCACATGCGCTGATCGGCCCGGTCGTCGCCGGTGCCGACTACGCCGGCAAGGTGCTCGCCGCCGCGAACGCCTCGCTCCCGCTTCCCTCCGATCCTCTCGTCGCGCTGTGGCAGCAGATCACGGTGGCGCGCGAGTGGCGTGGTGACGCCCACCTCGTCGTACTCGCCGACAACGGCCTCGGCCCGTGCGACTGCCTCGTGCTGCACACCGCGACCGGCACCCTTCCGAGAGCCCTCGCGCAGACGACCCGGCAGTGGAACGACGAGGAATGGGGCGCGGCGCAGGCACGCCTCGCCGCGCGTGGCTGGCTCGACTGCTACGGCGCGCTCACCGACGACGGCCGCGCGGCACGCGAGCGCATCGAAGTGGAGACGGACCAGCACTGCGCCGCGCTGTGGGCGCCGATCGGCAACGCGGGCGTCCGCCGCTTCGCCTCGCTCATCGCGCCGGTCACCGACGCGTTCACCGCGGCAGGGACGTTTCAGGCCGTCCGCGGACAGTCTGATCCCGCATAGGGACGGTCCTTTGCGCAAGCAAGATCAGCAAGAGGCGGCCGAACAGGCACGCCCGGGGGAATGCGCCGGCCCGCGCACCTGTTCTCACCGGGGGCGCGGGGTTTCCCGCGCCGTACGACTCTGGAGAGATGAAGAACATGCGCGTCGAGATCTGGAGCGATATCGCCTGCCCCTGGTGCTACGTGGGCAAGGCCCGGTTCGAGAAGGCCCTCGCGGACTTCCCGCACCGTGACCAGGTCGAGGTGGTGCACCGTTCCTTCGAGCTCGACCCGGGGCGGGCGAAGGGTGACACCGCACTGGTCCTGGAGATGCTCGGCGAGAAGTACGGGCTGAGCCCGCAGCAGGCGCAGGAGGCCGAGAACAACATCGCGGCCAACGCCGGTGCGGAGGGGCTCGGCTACCGCACGGCGGGCCGTGACCACGGGAACACCTTTGACCTGCACCGGCTGCTGCACCTCGCCAAGGAGCAGGGCCGCCAGGACGAGCTGATCGGGCTGTTCTACCGGGCGAACTTCGCCGGTGAGCGGTCGGTGTTCGACGGCGACGCGTATCTGGTGGAGCTGGCCGTGGAGGCCGGGCTCGACGCCGGGGCGGTACGCGCGGTGCTCGCCGACCCCACGGCCTACGCCGACGACGTACGGGCCGATGAGCGCGAGGCGGCCGAACTGGGGGCCAACGGCGTGCCGTTCTTCGTGCTGGACCGGAAGTTCGGTGTGTCCGGTGCGCAGCCCGCCGAGGTCTTCACCCAGGCGCTCGGCCAGGCCTGGGACGCGGAGCCCCGGCTCGCGGCGGTCGGCGGGGACGGCGGGGTCTGCGGCCCTGACGGCTGCGCGGTCCCGGCGGCGGGGGAGCGGGGCTGAGCCGTCCGGGCGCAGAGCCGGGCTGTCCGGTGGGCATCTGGTCCCCGGCCTTCGGTTCCCCGGGCCCCCGGTTCCCCGGGGCGCCGGGGCCGCCCGGTGACGGGGTCCGGCTGCTCGTGACCCGGGCGGGCCGGGTCCCGGACTCCGGGTCCCGGCCGCCGGGATCACTCGTGTCCGAGTGTGTGCGCCAGGTCGTGGAAGGCGCGGCGTACCGCGGTGATGCCGTCCCCGTCCCTGCTGGGATGCACCCGGTTGGTGAGCAGTACCGCGTACCGCCCGGCCGCCGGGTCGACCCACAGGCTCGTACCGGTGAAGCCGGTGTGCCCGTACGAAGCGGGCCCGAAGGAGTCGCCGACAGGGGAGCCGGCCGGGTCCTGGCCCTGCCAGGCGAGGCCCCTGCGCAGCGCCAGACCGTCCGTGTGCCCCGCTGTCATCAGGGCGTACGTGGCGGGGCGCAGGATCTCCCGAGCCCCGCCCGCCAGTGACCGGCCCAGCCGTTCCATGTCGTGCAGCGGGGCGAAGAGCCCGGCGTGGGCGGCCACCCCGCCGAGCACCACGGCGTTCTCGTCGTGCACCTCGCCGGTGACCACCCGGCCGCGCCACGGGCAGTCCTCGGTGGCCACCGCGCGTGCCCGGCCCGCCGCGTCCGGTGTGAAGCAGGTCTCCGTCATTCCCAGCGGCGCACAGACCAGTTCCGTCACCAGCCGGTCGAGCGGGCGTCCGGTGGCGGCCTCCGCGATCAGCCCGAGCAGGATGAAGCCCTGCGACGAGTACTGGACACGGGTGCCGGGCGGAGCCGTCAGCGGCAGCTCCCGTACGGCGTCCAGCAGCGCCGCCCGGGTCGGGTTGTCCCGGTAGAGCGGCACCTGTCCGGGCAACCCCGAGGTGTGCGTCATGAGTTGATGGAGCGTCAGGTCTGCTTTGCCGCCGCCCCGGTAGCCGGGCAGATGCGCGCCGACGGTGTCGGTGAGCGCGAGGGCGCCCGCGTCGACGAGGGCCATCACCGCGAGACCCGCGATCGGTTTCGTCACCGACGCCAGATCCCAGAGCTCGCTGCCGTCGAGCCCGGGACCGGTCCAGCTCCGGGTTCCGGTCCAGCCCCGGTCCAGCGGGCCATCGGCGGTACCGGCCGACCAGGCCGCTCCCGAGTACACCCCGCGCTCCCGCCCGGCGGCGAGCAGTTGGGCGGGCCGGCCCGCGCCCCCCGCCGTGTGCGTACTGTCCTGGCCGCTCATGCGCGGTCACCTCCGCGCGCCGCCGTACCTCCGACGACGCCCAGCGTGGGGCCGCCGCTGCCGAGGCCCGCCGAGACGGTACGGGCCGCCGCGCGCACCATCGGGCCGAACACCCCGGCGCTCTCCGGATCCAGCGTGAAGGTCAGCCCCGAGACGCCGATCGCGCCCACCACCCTCCCGTCCCCGTCCGTCACCGGCGCGGCCACCGCGCGGACGTCCTGCTCGTGGTACTCGTCGTCGACCGCGTAACCCCGCTCCGCCGTACGGGCCAACTCCTCCCGGATCGCGTCCGGTTCGGTGGGCGTGCGCGAGGTGAGGGCGATGAGCGGGGTCTCTTCGAGCACCGCCGCCACCTCTGTGTCCGGCAGTGCCGAGAGCATCGCCAGGCCCGCCGCGGTGCAGTACAGCGGGGTCTCGCCGCCCGGCCGGGTGCTCAGCCGGTACCCGCGTACCGGTTCCGACTGCTCCAGGTGGACGGCGGTCGCCCGGTGGCGTACCGCGTAGTACGCGAGCAGGCCGGTGCGGGTGCGCAGATCGGCCAGCGCGGGGCGCACCAGCCGGAGGTCGTCCCCGGTGTCCAGCGCCGCGGCGGCCAGGCCCAGCAGCCGGGGCCCGGCGCGGTAACTGCCGCCGTCCGCGGGCTGGGCGAAGCCGTATTCGGCCATGGTCCGCAGATGGCGGTGGACCGTCGGCTTGGTGAGCCCGGTGCGCCGCGCGATCTCGCCGAGGCGGTGCGGGCCGCCCGCCTGTACCAGTGCCTCCAGTACCTCCATCGCTTTGTCGACGGGGCCCTTCCCGGGCTCCTGCTCGCTCGATCGGGTGTTGACCGTGTTCGGCATGACGCCTAGCTTAACCCCATCGCATTCCATCTTCCGGAACGGAAGTGTTGTTCAATGGAACGAATACGTCAGGGGTGGGCCGTGGACCGCAACCACCCGTCCCGCCGCGACGTGGTGCGGCTCGGCGGTCTGCTCGTCCCGGCCGTCGCCGCCCCTGCTCTCCTGACGGGGTGTGGTGCCGACCCCGCGGGCAGTGCCGGCAATGTCCTGCGGGTCTCGCAGCCCAGCGACGCCACCACGATGGACCCGCAGAAACAGGGCGACATGGTGTCGATGAACGCCCTGATCAACATGTTCGACACCCTCACCACCCGGGGCCGCGACAACAAGCTGCATCCGCGTCTTGCGCTCTCCTGGACGGCCCGCTCCGCACACACCTGGCGCTTCCGGCTGCGCCCCGGCGTGCGGTTCCACAACGGCGAACCCTGTGACGCGGCGGCGGTGAAGTTCAGCATCGAGCGGCTGCTGGACCCGGCGACCAAGTCGCCCATCGTGGAGCTGCGTTACGTGAAGAGCGTGAGCGTCGTCGACCGGCTCACGGTGGATGTGCACACCTCGCTGCACGACCCGATCCTGCCCGACAAGCTCTCCCTGTTCGGCGGAGTGGCCGTCCCGCCCCGTTACATCGCCAAGGTCGGCGACGAGGGGTTCGCCGCCCACCCGGTCGGCACCGGCCCCTTCACCTTCGTCAGCTGGCAGCGCGACCACCAGCTGCGGATGCGGGCCAACACCAAGCACTGGCAGGGCAGGCCGCACGTGGACGAACTGGTCTTCAGCCCGGCGCCCAACCCCTCCTCCTCGCTCGCGGCGCTCCAGAGCGGCGGCGTCGACCTCGTCGCCGGACTCACCCCCGACGCCGCACAGCAACTGGCCGGGTACGCCGGGGTGACGCTGGAGAACTACCCCGGCATCCGCACCTCGTACCTGTCGCTGAACACCCTGGACGGCGGCCCGCTGGGCGACCACCGGGTGCGGCAGGCGCTCAACCACGCGATCGACGTCCCGCTGCTGATCAAGGCGGTGCTGGGCGGCAAGGCCCGCGAGGTCCCCGCGATGATCCCGCGCGGCGCCTACGGCTTCGACCCGTCCGTCAAACCCTTCACCCGCTCGGCCGCGAAGGCCCGCGCCCTGCTCGCCGAGGCCGGATACCCGCACGGCTTCTCCACCACGCTCACCGCGTCCAACGCCGACTCCAACGTCGCCGAGGCGATCTCCGGGCTCCTCGCCCGCGCCGGGGTGCACGCCCGGGTCGCCCTCCTCGACCCCGGTACGTACGCGGCCCGGCTCACCTCCGACAACCACGGTGCGCTCGGCCCGATGTACCTGGCCGCCAGCACCGTCTGGACCCTCGACGGCGAGAGCATGCTCCAGTCCGTAGTACGCAGCGACCGCAGGCAGAGCCGCTGGCACTCCAAGGAGGCGGACCGGCTCATCGACACCGAGGAGCTCTCGGTCGACCCCGCGGAACGCGCCCGTGCCTTCTCCGACCTCCAGCGGCTGATGCGCGAACAGGCCCCCTTCGTCTTCCTCTACCAGCTCGACAACATCCTCGCCCGCAACGCCCGGCCCCGGTGGAAACCGGGGGCCGCGGGCTCGCTGGCTCTGCAGAACGCGGAGGTCACGGTATGAGCGACCTGTCCCTGCGGGAACCGGAAGCGACGGAACCCGCCGCGAGGCCGGACGGCACGGCCCGCACCGGCCGCGACCGGGCCCGGCTGCTGCGCGGCGTCCTGGTACGGCTCGGCACCGCGGTGCTCGTCCTGCTGTGCACGGCGACCGTCTCGTTCTTCCTGGTCCGGCTCTCCGGCGACCCCGTCAAACAGCTGCTCCCGCCGGACGCCACCGCGCACCAGGAGTCGGTGCTGCGGGCGAGCCTCGGCCTGGACCGGCCGCTGCTCACCCAGTACCTGGACTTCCTCTGGGGGCTGCCCCGCCTCGACTTCGGCAACTCCCTCTTCTACAACGAACCCGTCAGGACCGTGCTGGCCGACCGGCTGCCCGCCACCCTCCAACTCGCGGGCGCCGCCCTGGTGGTGACCCTGGTCGTCGCCGTGCCCGCCGGGATATTCGCGGCCATGCGGCGCGGCCGGGCCTCCGACCGCGGTGTGATGACCGGGGTCCTCCTGGGGCAGTCCACACCGCCCTTCTGGGTGGGCATCCTGCTGATCCTCGTCTTCGCCGTGGGACTGCACGTCCTCCCGGCCTCCGGATACGGCACCTTCGCCAACCTCGTACTCCCCGCGGTCACCCTCGCCGTCTACTCCGTCGCGGTCGTCGCCCGGCTGCTGCGGTCCTCGCTGATCGACGTGCTCTCCTCCGACCACATCCGTACCGCACGGGCCAAGGGGTTCGGACCGGTGAAGGTGGTGCTCAGGCACGGACTGCGCAACGCCTCGCTGCCCGTCATCACCGTCGTCGGCCTCGAAGTGGGCAGTCTGCTCGGCGGCGCGATCCTCACCGAACAGGTCTTCTCCTGGCCCGGGGTCGGACAGCTGACGATCGAGGCCATCTCCAAACGCGACTTCCCGCTGGTCCAGGCAACGGTGCTCTTCTTCGCCGCCACCTTCGTCGTGGTGAACCTGCTGGTGGACCTCTCCTACAGCTTCCTCGACCCGAGGGTGAGGTCAACCAAGTGAGCCCGCTGCGCCCCATGAGCCCCCCGAACACGACTGCCGCTGAACAGAGTTCCGCCCCGGCGTCCGGCCGGTCCGGCCGGACCGCCCCCTCCGGTGCCCCGCCCCGCGGCCCCGGATCCGCCGTCCTGCGGGCCCTGCTGCGCAACCGGCTCGCGGTCGTCGCCCTCGCCGTACTCGCGGTCATGCTGATCGCCGCCGTGTTCGCCCCGCTCATCGCCCCGCACGACCCGAACACACAGAACCTGCTGCTGCGGCTCCGGCCGCCCGCCTGGCAGCACGGCGGCAGCAGCGCCCACCTCCTCGGCACCGACCAGCTCGGCCGGGACATGCTGTCCCGGGTCATCTACGGCACCCGGGTCTCGCTCCTGGTGGGCGCGGGAGCCGCGCTGCTCGCCGGGGTCATCGGCACCGCCGTCGGACTGGCCTCCGGCTACTTCGGCGGCTGGACCGACCGCGTACTGATGCGGCTGGCCGATGTACAGCTGGCCTTCCCGGCGATCCTGCTGGCGCTGGCCATCGTCGGCTTCCTCGGCTCCGGCCTCTGGTACGTGATCCTCGTGCTCGGCTTCACCGGCTGGGTCTCCTACGCCCGGGTCGTCCGCTCCGAGGTCATGTCCCTGCGCTCCCGCGACTTCATCACCGAGGCACGGGCCATCGGCGTCACGGACCGCACCATCATGCGCCGCCATCTGCTGCCCAATGTGATGGCGCCCCTCGCCACCATCGCCACCCTGCACATCGCCGCCGCGATCGTCGCCGAGGCGTCCCTGAGCTACCTCGGCCTCGGCGTCCCCAAGGAGACCGTCACCTGGGGCTCGATGCTCTCCGACGGACAGCTCTACCTGGGCACCTCCTGGTGGCTCGCGGTCTTCCCCGGAGCGGCCCTGATGATCACCTCGCTCGCTGTCAACATCACAGGCGACGCACTGCGCGACGTCGCGGACCCGAAGGCGTACCGCCGATGAAACCCACCCCCGCCCCGGCGGAGCCACTGCTCCGCATCAACGACCTCAGCGTCGACTTCCGGCTCGAAACCTCCACCGTGCACGCCGTACGGGGGGTCTCCCTGGACGTCGCCGCCGGGGAGACGCTCGCCGTCGTCGGCGAGTCCGGCAGCGGCAAGACGGCCACCGCCCTTTCGGTGCTGCGCCTCAACCCGGCCCCGCCCTGCGTCTACAGCGGCGGCGAGATCCTCTTCGACGGCCGCGACCTGCTCGCACTCCCCGAGAAGGAGCTCGGCCGGATCAGGGGACATGACATCGCCATGGTCTTCCAGGACCCGATGACCAGCCTCGATCCGCTCCAGCGGGTCGGCAGCCAGGTCGCCGAAGTGCTCCGTCACCACCAGGGGCTGCCCCGGGCCGAGGCAAGGCAGGCCGCGGTCGCGGCCCTGGACGAGGTCGGCATCCCCGATCCGGAACGCCGGTACCGGCAGTACCCGCACGAGCTCTCCGGCGGTCTCCGCCAGCGCGTGATGATCGCGACGGCGCTGGTCGGCAGGCCGCGGGTGCTCATCGCCGACGAACCGACCACCGCACTCGACGTCACCGTGCAGCGGCAGATCCTCGACCTCCTGGTCGAGCTGCGGCAACGGCACGGCATGGCCGTCGTCCTCATCACCCACGACCTCGGTGTGGTGGCCGAGACCGCCGACCGGGTCGCCGTCATGAACCACGGCAGGGTCGTGGAGACCGGTGACGTCCTGGACGTCTTCGCCGAGCCCGCGGACGACTACACCCGCCGGCTCCTGGACGCCACCCCCCGATTGGAGCCGGCATGACATCCGGAACCGGCCCGGCACAACCGGGTCGCCCCGCTGGTACGGACGCCGCAGCGGACCCCGCGGGCGGACGTACGGCCCTGCTCGAACTGGACGGTCTGCGCAAGGAGTTCGGCAGCAGGCCGGTGAGCGTCGCGGTGGACGACGTGTCGCTGACGGTGTACGAGGGCGAGACCCTGGCCCTGGTCGGTGAGTCCGGATGCGGCAAGACCACCCTGACCAGGCTGCTGCTGCGGCTCATCGAACCCACCGCGGGCGCGGTGCGGTTCGCCGGGCAGGACCTCGGCGGTCTCACCCCGGCCCAGCTGCGTTCCGTCCGCAGGCAGATGCAGGTCGTCCTCCAGGACCCGTACTCCAGCATGAACCCGCGGATGCGGATCGCCGACATCGTGGCGGAGCCCCTGGTCACGCATGATCCGGCGGCGCGCGGCCGGCGCGGCCGGGCCCGCACCAGGGAGCGGGTCGGTGAACTCCTGGAGGCGGTCGGTCTGGACGCGGGCATCCAGGACCGCTATCCGCACGAGTTCTCCGGCGGGCAGCGGCAGCGCGTCTCGATCGCCCGCGCGCTCGCCATCGAACCCCGGCTCGTGGTGCTCGACGAACCCACCAGCGCCCTCGACGTCTCCGTGCAGGCCAGGATCCTCGACCTGCTCGCGGAGCTCCAGCAGCGCCTCGGCCTGACCTATGTCTTCGTCTCGCACAACCTGGCCGTGGTGCGCCAGGTGGCCGACCGGGTCGCCGTGATGCGCCGGGGCGCCCTGGTGGAGGTCGGGGACGCCGCCGATGTCTTCCGGCGCCCCCGGCACGCGTACACCCGCCGGCTCCTCGACGCGGTGCCCGACCCGGACCCGCGCAGCGCACGCCGGAGGCCGGGCCGTACGGGGCCGGACCGGGGGAGTGACCGGGCCGGGGCGGGCGACGGCTCCGGGAAGACCCGGGGTTCAGGGGCAGCCGACGGACCCGGGGCAGCCGACGGACCCGGGACGGGCCCGCGATGACCGGAACCCCGGCCCGGCTCCGCACGGTCCAGCGCACAGCCGTCCGGCACACAGCCCCCCGCCCCGCCCCCCTACAACTGCGACAGCACCAGACCCGCCCCGCCGAGCAGCGCCACATCGTCCACGGCCGCCGCGCTGACCAGTACCTTCGGCAGCTCGGCGGCGACCGCCGCCCCGTCGGCGCTGTCGGCGCGCAGCCGCTCCTCGATCAGCGTACGGAACCGTTCACCGCCCTCCCGGGCCTCGCCGTGCAGCACGAAGAGCCCCGGGGCGAAGAGCTGCTGCACATTCACCAGGCCCAGGGCCACGTTCCGCGCGTACGCGTCGACCACCCGGCGGGCCGGACCGTCCGTCCGCTCCACCAGGGCCGCCAGCGAGACCCGGTCACCGAGCCCGGCCGCCCGCGAGCACTCCCGCAGCCAGCGGGTGGTGGCTACGGTCTTCCAGCAGCCGCGCCGGCCGCAGGTGCACGGGTCGCCGCTGGCCGACACCGTCATATGGGCGCCGCTGCGGCCCCCCGGCGGGGCCAGCACCTCACCGTCGTAGAGGATGCCCACGCCCAGCACCTCGCCGGTCGAGACCGACGCGAACGTACGCCGTCCCCGTCCCGCACCGAACCAGCGGTCGCCGAGCACCTGGAGCCTGGCCCGGTGCTCGACCCGCACCCGCAGCCCGGTCAGCGCGCCGAGCCGTGCGGCCACCGGATAGCCGTGCAGCGCGGGGACGTCGTTGACCTCGGTGATCAGGCCCCCGTCCGGGTCGACGAGGCCCGCGGCGGCCACCCCGACCCCGTCCGGGCCGTGACCGTCGAAGACCCGGGCCGCCCCGGCCAGCGCGGCGTCGATGTCGCCCGGTGTGGCCGTGCCCGGGTCGTACGTGGTCTCCGCCCGCTCCAGCACGGCGCCCGACATCGTCAGCACGGCCGCGGTGATCCGGCCGGGCACCAGCTCGACCGCGCCGAGCGTCCGCCGGGCGCCCGGTACGAGGGGGGCCGGAGCGGGCTCGGGCACCAACCGCAACGGAGAACGTCTCTGCACCATGCGCCGACTCTGCCACGGCGGAGTTTCGAGGAGGTAGCACCGTGAGCCAACTGCAACCGAGCCGGCCGCGACCCACGGGTCCGGCCCGGCTGACCGAACTGACCTGGGGCGAGGTGCGCGCGGCCGGTGAGCACGGCATCGCCCTGCTGCCGATCGGATCCCAGGAGCAGCACGCCGGGCATCTGCCGATGGGCACCGACACCCTGCTCGCCGAAGCGGTGATCGACCGGGCGGGCACCCTGCTCGCCCGGGAGCCGGACGCGCCGGAACTGGTACGGCTGCCCGCCCTGCCCTTCGGGCACAGCCCGCACCATCTGTTCGCCGCCGCGGTATCGCTCTCCGCCGCCACCCTGGGCGCGGTACTCGACGACATCCTGGACTCGCTCGTGACCAGCGGATACCGCCGGATCATGGTGGTGAACGGACACGGCGGCAACGACGAGATCATGCGTCTCGCCGTGAAACGGTTCGCGCTGCGCGCCGATGTGACCGTCGCCGCCTGCTCGTACTGGACGGTCACATCCGGCGCCGACGACGGGGGCAGGCCCGAGGTCACACCCGGCCACGCCGGATGGTTCGAGACCTCGCTGATGCTGGCGGCCCACCCGGACCTCGTCCGTACACCGGTGCCGGCGCGCGCACCCGTCGAGCCCCCGCCGCTCTTCGACCATCCGCCGTACCCGGGGCTCACCGTGGAGCGCCACGGCGAGTGGGAGCGGGTGGGCGGCGCGACCGATGACGCATCAGGGGCGGACCCGGAGCGCGGTGCCCGGCTGCTCGACGACCGGGCCACCGGGCTGGCCCGCGCCGTCCGCGCGTTCGACGCGGCGACCCGCTGAACCCCTGCATCACCGCGTCGCTGAACCAGGCGGCCGGACCCGAGGAGAGACAGAGAGAGCCATGAAGATCACCGATGTCGACGTGTGGGTTGTGAACCTCCCGCTGGTCAACCCGTTCACCAGTTCGTTCGAGACCAAGACGGGGGAGACCCGGACCGTCGTCAGGATCCGTACCGACACGGGTGTCGACGGGTGGGGCGAGACGATGTGGGGCCGCCCGGTCGCGGCGATCGTCGAAGCGCTCGCCGCGGACCTGATCGGCACCAGCCCGTTCGCGCTGGAGAGCTTCCACCGCAAACAGCACATGGTGCCGTTCTTCCACGGCTACCTGGGCTACGCGGCCATCGCCGCCCTCGACGTGGCCTGCTGGGACGCGATGGGCAAGGCCACCGGGCAGTCCGTCACCGACCTGCTGGGCGGTCCGGTACGCGACGAGGTCCCCATCACCGCCCTGGTGACCCGCGCCGACGCACCCGGCGTGGGCGCCGACGGGCTGCCGGACGCGCTGGCCGAGCACACCGCACGCGTGGTGGCCGAGGGCGGCTTCGACGCGGTCAAGCTCAAGGGCACCAGGGACGTCGCAGGTGACGTCGCCATCCTGCGGGCCGTCCGTGCCGCCCTGCCCCGGGTGAACCTGCGGGTCGACCCGAACGCCGCCTGGTCGGTACCCGACTCGGTGCGTGCCGGGATCGCCCTGGAGGAGCTGGACCTGGAGTACCTGGAGGACCCCTGCGTGGGGATCGAGGGCATGAGTCAGGTGCACGCCAAGGTCCGGATCCCGCTCTGCACCAACATGTGCGTCGTCCGGTTCGAGGAGTTCGCCCCCGCGGTACGGCTGAACGCCGTGGACGTGATCCACGGCGACGTCTACAAGTGGGGCGGTATCGCCGCGACCAAGGCGCTCGCCGCCCACTGCGAGACGTTCGGGCTCGGGATGAATCTGCACAGCGGCGGTGAGCTGGGCATCGCGACCGCCGCCCATCTGGCCGTCGTGTCCAGCACCCCGGTCCTCTCCCGGGCGATCGACAGCATGTACTACCTGCACGCCGACGACATCATCGAGCCGCTGCACCTGGAGAACGGCCGGCTGCGGGTGCCCACCGGGCCCGGCCTGGGGGTGAGCGTGGACGAGGAGAAGCTGCGCCACTTCGCCGCGGTCAACGAGCGCGAAGGGGACCTGACGGGATGAGCGGGACAGCGGAACAGAGCGAACGGCAGCACGTACGGCAGAACGAGCCGCGGCCCGGCCGGCAGGCGGTGCGCAGCGCGCACGCGCCGCGTCCCGCCGGGGCGTACAGCCAGGGCGTCCTGGCCGGCGATTTCCTCTTCACGGCCGGGTTCGGCCCGCAGGACCCGGCGACCGGCGAGGTGCCGGAGACGGCCGGGCAGCAGACCGCCCAGGTGCTGCGCAACATCCGGTCGGTGCTCGCCGAGCGCGGGCTCACTCTGGACGACGTCGTCAAGGTGACCGTGCATCTGGCCGATCTCCACCGGGACTTCGGGGGCTTCGACGCGGCGTACGGGGAGTTCTTCACCGCGCCGTATCCGGTGCGCACCACGGTCGGCTCGGAGCTGATGGACATCCTGGTCGAAATCGATGTGGTGGCGTACGCCGGTGCGTGAGCGCCCCCGAATCGAGGGGCGGACACGCAGGTCAGCGCGGATCCATAAGGGCTGCTTGGCGGTGCCCGGCGCCGTCGCGCCATGGACGGCGCGCGGGCCGGGACCGCAGAGTGGGTTCCATGGAGACCTTGGCAGGCGCCGAGTTCGCGCCCGAGATGACCTATCTGAACACCGCGAGCAGCGGTCTGCTCCCGGCCCGCACCGTCGCCGCGATGCACACCGCGGTGACCCGGGCGGCCGCGGGCAGGCCGACCGACATGTTCGCCGACGTGGAGGCGTCCCGCGCCTCCTTCGCCCGGATCGCCGGAGTCCCCGCCGCCCGTGTCGCGGCCGGGGCATCCGTCGCCGTCTACAGCGGGCTGATCGCCGCGTCACTCCCCGAGGGGGCCGAAGTCCTGGTCGCCGACGGGGATTTCAGCTCGCTGGTGAACCCCTTCTGCGTACGCGGCGGCCTCAAGGTGCGGTCGGCGCCGCTGGAGTCGCTGGCGGAAGCGGTACGGCCGGGCACCGCGCTCGTCGCGGTGAGCGCGGTGCAGTCCGCCGACGGCCGGATCGCCGATCTCGCGGCGGTCCGCGCCGCTGCCCGTGCGCACGGCGCCCGCACGCTGGTGGACGTGTCGCAGGCAGCGGGGTGGCTCCCGCTCGACGCGGGCGCCGACGACTTCACCGTGGCGGTCGCCTTCAAATGGCTGACCTGCCCGCGCGGTATCGGCTTCCTGGTGGTCCCGGAGGACCTGGGCGGGCTGACACCGGGATTCGCCGGATGGGTCGCGGGGGAGGAGCCCTGGGCCAGCTGCTACGGGCCGGTGGCCGAACTCGCGCACAGCGCACGGCGGTTCGACGAGAGCCCGAGCCTCTTCTCGTACGCCGGGGCGCGGCACTCCCTCGCCCTGATCGAGGAGCTCGGGCCCGAGGCGATCCGGCGCCACGACGTCGGGCTCGCCGACCGCTTCCGTACGGGGCTCGACCGGATCGGACAGCGGTTCGTGGCCGCCCCCGGATCGGCGATCGTCGCGGCCCCGGGGCTCGGCCGCCGCCGTGACGAGCTGAGCCGCGCGGGCGTCGAACTCTCCGACCGCGCGGGCCATCTGCGGGCGGCCTTCCACCTCTACAACTCGGCGGCCGACGTCGACCGGCTGCTCGACGCGCTCTCGGACTGACCGGCCCGCTGATACGCGGGAGGGGGGGGGGCGCCCCCGGCCGGCCCCCCCCCCCCGCGGCAGCCCACAAAGACCGCGGGTATTATCACC
>NZ_JBHYWP010000118.1:0-24217 GCF_042751845.1 Streptomyces sp. NPDC059398
GGGGGGGGGCGCGGCCGGCCGCGCCGGCGCCCCCCGCCGCGCCGCCCCCCCCCGGGCGCCCCCCCGCCCGGCCGCGCCGCGGCGGGCCCGCCGCCCCCCCCCACCGTGCTTCCCCCCCGGAGCCTGGCGCCGGGACCCGCGGGTTCAGCGGGTGCCGACAGCCGCGCGTACGGCACGGCGGGCCAGCGCGCAGTCGTCGTGCAGCCTGCGGAGCAGCAGCCGCTGCTCCTCGCCGTGGGACAGCACACCGGGCTGCGGCTGCTGGCCCCCACCGGCCGGTGCGGCCTCCCGGATGGTGCGCTGGACGGCCGTCTCGTACGTACGGATCTCGCGGGTCAGCACCAGCATCAGATTCACCAGGAAGGCATCCCTGGCCGCGGGACCCGCGGCCTGGGCCAGCTGGCTGATCCGGCGCCGCGCCACCGGCGCCTCGCCGAGTACCGACCAGAGCGTCGCCAGGTCGTACCCGGGCAGATACCAGCCCGCGTGCTCCCAGTCGACCAGCACCGGGCCTGCTGGTGACACCAGGATGTTGGAGAGCAGTGCGTCACCGTGGCAGAACTCTCCCATGCCCTGCCGGCCGCCGGAGTGCGCGAGCCCGTGCAGCAGCTTCTGGAGGTCGCCGAGATCCCGGTCGGTGAAGAGGCCGAGCTCGTGGTACCTGGCGATCCGGGATGCGTAGTCCAGGGGCTGGCCGAAGAGACCGGCCGGCGGCCGCCAGGCGTTCACCCGGGTGACGGCGTCGAAGACCGCCCGCAGATCCGCGCGCGGCGGGCTCTCCACGGGGTGGCGCTGAAGTGCCGCCGCCCGTCCGGCCATCCGCTCGATCACCAGCGTGCAGTTGTCGGGATCCGCGGCGATGAGCCTCGGTACCCGGGCCGGGGGGCGGTGCCGGACGAACGTACGGTATGTAGCTATTTCGTGGCGGAAGCTCTCCGCCCAGGCGGGCGACTGGTCGATCAGGCACTTGGCAACTGCCGTGGCCCGCCCGGTCGTTCCCACCAGCAGGACCGACCGGCTGCTCCGGCGCAGGACCTGTACGGGGTTGAACTCCGGGCAGATGCGGTGCACGGAGGCGATCGCCATCCGCAGCTGGGCGCCCTGGGAGCCGGACAGGTCGAGCCTCCCGCTGAGCGGTTGGGGGCCCGGCCCGGCCGCCCGCCGGACCCGGCCGGTGCCGAGCGCCGCAGCGGCGTGGGAGGGGTCGAGGTACGGTCCGCCACCGGCAGGGAGGGAACGGTGCGGCCGGGATGGGGCGGACACGGAGGATGATGCTGTGTACATGGGGGATACAGATCCCTTCGTGTGCCGACGGGTTGCGTGCGCTGCCCGCCCCGGCGGCCGTTGCATACCCTGGGGAGTACGGTCCGGCCACCGGGTCGGGGTGGCGCGTTCCTACCTCACAACGGTCCGCGGGTGGCACACCATCTGGCGGACCCTGGCGAACCCTGGCGAATAGTCGCACGGCATCTGACACAGGGTTACTGTCGAACCAGCCGAGAACCTGGGGGCTTGACGTGACCGGAGAACCCAACACCCGCCTGGCAGACCTGTTCGGCCTGGCCGGCTGGTCCAAGGGCGAACTCGCGAGACTCGTGAACCGGCAGGCGGCCGTCATGGGCCACCAGCAGCTGGCGACCGACACCTCGCGGGTGCGGCGCTGGATCGACATGGGCGAGAGCCCGCGCGATCCCGTGCCGAAGGTGCTGGCAGCCCTGTTCACCGAGCGGCTCGGCCGTGTCGTGACCATCGAGGACCTCGGGTTCGTACGCCCTGGGCGCGCTGGAAAACGGCAGGCCACCGGGAACGCGGAAGAGACAGCGAACCCGGACGGCCTCCCGTGGGCGCCAGAACGGACGGCAGCGGTCCTCACCGAATTCACGGGAATGGACCTCATGCTCAACCGACGCGGCTTGGTGGGCGCAGGCGCTGCGCTTGCCGCAGGCTCCGCACTCAGCAGCGCCATGTACGACTGGCTCCACACCGACCCCGCCCTCGCTTCGGACGCTCCGCGCACCGCACGGCCGCTGCACGCCGAGCCCGCCGCCTTCGACCGGTACGAGGCCGCGCCCATCGGATCGCAGGAGATCGAGGCGCTGGAGCACTCCGTCGAGATCTTCCGCGCCTGGGACGCCTCACGCGGCGGCGGGCTGCAACGCAAGGCGGTGGTGGGCCAGTTGAACGAAGTGGGGGGCATGCTCTCCTACCGCCACCCCGACTCCCTGCAGCGGCGCCTGTGGGGTGTCGCCGCCAACCTCGCCGTACTCGCGGGCTGGATGTCCCACGACGTCGGCCTCGAACCCACCGCCCAGAAGTACTTCGTCATCGCGGCGCACGCGGCGCGCGAGGGCGGCGACCGGCCGCGCGCCGGGGAGGCCCTGTCGCGGGCCGCCCGCCAGATGGTCCATCTGGGCCGCCCGGACGAGGCCCTGGACCTGATGAAGCTCGCCCGGAGCGGATCCGGTGAACGCAATCTGCCGCGTACCCGCGCCATGCTGCACACCATCGAGGCGTGGGCGCAGGCGTCGCTGGGCCACGGCCAGGCGATGCGGCGCACGCTCGGCGAGGCCGAGGAGCTGTTCGTCTCCGACCGGGGGGACGAGCCGGCGCCGAGCTGGATGCAGATGTTCGACGAGGCGGACCTCCACGGGATGCAGGCTCTGGCGTACCGCACGCTCGCCGACCATGAACCGTCCGCCGCTGCCACCGCCCAGAGCCACGCCAAGCGGGCGCTCGAACTGCGGATCAACGGCCGCCAGCGCTCGAAGATCTTCGACTACATCTCGCTGGCCTCCGCCTGCTTCATCGCGGACGACCCCGAACAGGCCGACCGCTACGCCAGGCTCGCACTGGTGTCGATGGGGGAGACCTCCTCGCACCGCACCTGGGACCGGCTGCGGGAGATGTACCGGCTCACCGGACAGTACGGCCGGCACGGGAGTATCCGGGAACTGCGCGAGGAGATCCAGCTCGCCATGCCCCCCCAGATGAAGCGGGCCAAGAACGCCCCGGCGTGACCGGGGAGACGGCTCAGGCGCGGACCGGAGCCGGCGGCGAAGCAGCGGGCAGGAAGGGTCCGGTGCGGGTGTGCGCTACCGGTCGCCGACGCGGGCGATCAGCACACAGGCGTCCTCCTGGCGCTCCGTGTGGCCGTACTGCTCCACGACCATCCGCATGCACTCCTGTGCGGTGCCCGCACCGGTGAACTGCGGTGCCAGTGCGAGCAGTCCGCCGCCCGGAGCGTCCGCGGCGCCGGACGGTGCCAGCCCGCCGGTGTGCAGGACCAGCACGTCCCCGCCCCTGAGCCGCTCATCGGCCTGCCCGTAGGACGTCCCGGGCATCGCGCCGAGCAGCACTCCGCTCGGCGGCGTGAGCGCGCGCCCCGTTCCCCCGCGGAAGAGCAGGGGAGCGGGGTGCCCCGACTGGGCCCAGGACAGGGTCCGCGCGTCGGGGTCGTAGCGGCAGCACAGCGCGCTGCCCAGACAGGGCTGCGTGGAGGCTTCCAGAAGTTCGTTGAGATGACCCATGAGAGGTCCGGGGCCGATACCGGCCACGGCCATGCCGCGCACCGCGCCCAGCAGCATCGCCATCGCGGAGGTGGCGCCCACGCCGTGTCCGGTCAGATCTCCCACCGAGAGCAGGGACCGGCCGTCGGGGAGCGGCATCGCGTCGTACCAGTCGCCGCCGATACGGGAAGGGGCGGCGGACGGCAGATAGTGGGCTGCCAGGTCGAGCGCCGCGGGGCCGCCCTGCGGAAGCCGTACCGGACCGCGCCAGGGCGGCAGTACGGCTTCCTGTAACTCCACCGCGACCCGGCGCTCCGTCCGGGCGACCTGCTCCCTTCGCTGGAGCGAGTCCTCCGTCTCCCGTACCGTGCGCTCACTGCGCCGCAGGTCGCTGACGTCGCGCAGTACGGCCCACATGGAGGCCGTGCAGCCGTCGGCGTCGAGCACCGGCTCGCCCCTCATGTGCAGGACACGGACGGTCGAGTCGGGCCGCCTGATCCGGAACTCGCCGTCGATCGGCGCTCCGTCGACCAGGCAGTCGGTGACCATCGCGGTGAGCCGGGCCTGGTCGTCGGCGAGTACCACGGTGGGCAGTTCGTCCAGGGAGAGCGGACCGTTCTCCGGCGGGCGGCCGAAGATCCGGTACAGCTCGTCGGACCAGCTGACCTCGTCGGTGAGGAGGTCCCACTCGGCGCTGCCCACCCGGCTGAGCAGGGAGCCGGGTCCGGTGCCGGGGTGGGCGTGGGCGCCGGGGCCGGCGGATGCACCGCGGAGCGGAGCGTCCGCTCCCGTGGGCAGCCCTTCCTTGAGCTGCCCCAGATGTGTGCCCAGGTCGTCGAGGTGGTGGACGGCCAGATCGCAGAGTGCGCGCTGCCAGCGGCCCTGTACGTCGTCGTCGTCGGCGGCGGCGTCACGCCGTACGGCGTCCATGTCCCCGCGCAGCAGGCGGGTCCGGGTGATGAGCGCGTCGACCGTGCCCCGGCCGGGTGGCTGGGGGGCGGGACGGTCCGCGAACACATGGGACGGCATGACGTACTCCGATACGGGCGCGGCGCGGCCAGGGCTGCGGGATGGACCGGTAATGACTGTTGCACAGGGAGCGAAGGCCCGTAAGGGAATTGGCAACACTCGATGCGATGGTGCTTCTGGCATATGCCACAGGCCGCCGGGGTGCGGAGCGGCGGGACATGTTCCGGATGGCACGGGGTGCCGCAGCTCACATGCTCCCCCGGGAGGGGCCGGAACATTCGGGCCTGGTTCACCGTTCACCTTGATGTGGGAACGGAGCGGAGCGCCCAGGGCGCCGGCCCTCCGTCCCCGCATGAAGGACCGCCCCGGCTGGCCTCCCCCGACCAGCCGGGGCTCTTCTGTGTCCGGGGCCGCTTCCGTGCCGTATCGCGGAGGCTTTTCGGCCAAGGTCGACCGTGAATATGCCGGAGATATGGCCAGAACCCTATGGTGACAATGCGGCCGGAGTGAAGATACTCGTTGACGGGGAAGGTTGAATTCCGTTCGATTCCACCGCGATCCATCTGCGAAAGGCCCGCACGCCCCGGACAGACAATGCCCGGTCCGTGACCGGGCCCTGGCCGCGAACTGCCCTGGGGGAGTGGCTGTGCACGACGAATTCCTGTGCCATGTCACCGCGTACGGAGTCTGCGGTGGACGCCGCGTCGGGGTGCCGCTCGGCACCTACCGCGCCCCCACCCTCCCGCTGGCCCTCTGGTGGCTGCGGGACCGGGCGACCTGGATCTCGGAACGGCTGGATCCCAGCCCCGGCGGCGGCTGCTTCCCGGACCGGGCGCTCTTCGAACTGCCCGCCGACGCCCCCGACGTACCAGGTGCTTTCCGCGCCTGGCGGGACGGCGGGCCGCAGCAGGAAAAAGCCGCGGAAGTGCTGGCCAGCGGCGGGCTCATGCGATTCGCGATCAATGACGACACCACCGAATACGAACTTCTGGCGGAATCCGTCGACGCCCTGCGGATGCAGCGCGCAATTCCCTCGCCCGCGGCCTCTCCTTCGCCCCCGGCCCCGCCCGCCTTTCCGGAATGGACGGGGCTTCCCTCAGGGGCCGTGCTGCTCGCCACGCTGAACAGCTCCACCGTGGTGTTCAGCTCTGCGGCAGGATGACCGCGCGTCCGTTGATCTTCCCGGCGTGCAGCCGCTCATAGGCGAGCGGGGCCTCGTCGATCGGGTACGTCTCCACATGGACGTCCACCGATCCTGCGCGCGCGAGGTCGAGCACCTCGGTGAGCTCCGCACGCGAACCCCAGTAGGGCGCCGCGACCGAGACCTCGAAGGCGAGCGCGCCGAAGCCGACGGGCAGGGTGCCGCCGCCGATCCCGACCAGCGCGACATCCGCCTCGACCCCGGCCACCGCACCGGCCAGCGCCGCGGTGGACGGAACGCCCACGAAGTCGAATACCGCCTGGGCGCCGAGCCCGCCGGTCAGTGCACGGACCCCGGCGGCCGCGTGCTCGTCCGAGAGCACCGCCTCATGGGCCCCGACCGTCTTCGCCAGCGCGAGCTTGTCCTGCGTGACGTCGAGCGCCACGACCCGGGCGGCGGACATCGCCCGCAGCAGCTGGATCGCCACATGCCCGAGACCGCCGGTGCCGATGACCACAGCGGTGGTGCCGGGCGTGAGCTTCGGCAGGGAGCGCTTGATGGCGTGGTATGGGGTCAGACCGGCGTCGGTGAGCGGCACGGCCCGCACCGGGTCGAGGTCGCCGAGCGGCACCAGATGGCGCGGGCTGTCCACGATCATGTACTCGGCCATCGCGCCCGGGGCGCCGAGACCCGGCGGGTGGATACCGAGTTCAGCGGCGCGCAGGCAGTAGTTCTCCTTGCCCTCGGCGCACTTGATGCAGGATCCGCAGCCCCACGGCCCGTAGACCGCGACGGACTCGCCCTCGGTGAGGCCGGTGACACCGGCGCCCAGCGCGGCGACCGTGCCGGCCCCCTCGTGTCCGAGGGTGAGCGGAAGGTCGTACGGCAGGCTCTCGGCGGGCCGGCTCATCACGGCGATGTCGGAGTGGCAGACGCCCGCGGCTGTGACCTTCAGAAGGACCTGGCCCGGACCCGGCTCGGGGTCGGGGACGGTGACGACCTCGGGTGCGGCGCCGATGGTGCGGTACTGGACTGCTTTCATGGGGTGCTCCTCAGCTGAGGGGCGGGACGGTCCCCGATACCGGCCCGCCGTGGTGATCGGTCAGCGCGCGGCGTAGCCGCCGTCGACCAGGTGGTAGCTGCCGTGGATGAACGAGGCGCGGTCCGAGAGCAGGAACGCCGTCAGCTCGGCCACTTCGTCGGCCGTTCCCAGCCGGCCCGCCGGGTGCAGCGACACGAGCTGCTCCCGCATCGGGTTGTCCGTGTCGCGCAGCAGAGGGGTGTCGATGAAGCCCGGTCCGACGGCGTTGATCCGGATGTTCTGTGCGGCGTATTCGAGTGCCGCGGTCTTGGTGAGCCCGACGACGCCGTGCTTGGCGGCGACATAGGCGGGAGAGCCCGCGAAACCGTTGGTGCCCAGAATGGAGGCCATGTTGACGACCGCGCCGCCGCCCGCCGCGAGGATCGCGGGCAGCTCGTACCTGAGCGAGTAGAAGACGCCGTTGAGGTTGGTGCCGATCACCCGCTGCCAGTCGTCCACTCCGTACTCACCGGTCGGCAGGCTGGGACCGCCGATCCCGGCGTTGTTCACGGCGAGGTGCAGCGCGCCGAAGGTGTCGGTGGAGTGCCGGACGGCACGTTCCACCGAAGCGGGGTCGGTGACGTCCACGGCGACGGCGGCGGCGCGGGCCCCGGACGCCTTGAGTCCGGCGGCGGCCTTGCGGGCGCCCTCCTCGTTGTAGTCGGCCACGACGACCGCGGCGCCGCCGCGGGCGAGCCGGCTGGCGATGGCCAGACCGATGCCGGACGCGCCGCCGGTGACCAGGGCGGTCCGGCCGGCGAACTCATCTGTGGGGGTGGTGGTGCTCATGGTGCCTGTGTTCCTTTCGTACGGTGCGCCGCGGCGGTGTCACGACCTGTGGTGTGACAAGCCGTGGTGTCGCGGCTTGCGGTGTCACGACCGCGGCAGTTCGCCGGTGAGTGCGGCGAACGCGGCCTGGACGATGCCGGGGAGCGCGTCCTCGCGGGAGCCGCGGACCCAGGCGGACTGTGCGGCCACCAGGGCCCCGGCGCCCGCGCCCACCAGAACGGCGGGGCGCAGGTCGTCTCCGTCGTCCACGCCCATCCGGTCGGCCAGGATCCGGATCGAGTCCGCCTGGGCCTCCACCCGGATGTGCTGGAAGGCCGCGTAGAGCGTCGGCTCGCGGTCCGCGATCCTCATGAGTTCGAAGATCCGCGGGCGCCGGTGCCAGGCCGGGTGGGCGTCGTCCGTGAGCCAGTCGTCCACCGCGTTGCGGTAGGCGGCGAGCGGGGTCTCGTCGGCCGGGCGGGCCCGCAGGGCGGCGTTGATCCGGTCGCCGTCGGCGCGTACGGAGTCCAGCACTGCGTCCTCCTTGCTGGAGAAGTAACGGCTGAACGTCCGGCGGGCGACATCGGCGCGGTCGGCGATGTCCTCGACCGTGACGGCCTTGAGCCCACGGTCGCACACGAGGTCGCAGGCGGCTTCCGCAAGCGCCTCACGGGTCCTGCGGGCCTTGCGGACCCGCCGGTCCCCGGCTCTTCCCTCATCGGTCATGTTTTCACCGTACACCTGAAAATGTCCCACCGGGACATGTGGCCCGGTGGGACATTCTCAGGGTGCTACGTCGTTCAGCAGGCTCCCTTGTCCCGCCAGACGCCCCAGTCGCCCGTGGTCCCCGGCTCCTCGTTCTGGGTCCACCACTGGGCCTGCCAGGTGTGTCCGCCGTGGGAGACCGTGTCGCCGCCCGTGTACGTGGCGGTGCTGCTCCACGCCGCCGCCGAGCAGGTGCCGGACGGCGGTGTGGGGGAGGACGAGACCGGCGGTGTCGTCGGGGGAGTGGTGGGCGGGGTGGCCCCGGCGAAGGTCACCGAGTACTTGGCGAACTCCCAGGCCGACTGCGGCACACTGCTGCAGGTCCCGGACGTGGTGCCGTTGTCCGGCGGGCTGCACTGGCGGTCGCGGTTGAGCGACCAGAAGGTGAAGCGGTCCATGTGGTGGCTGGTGGCGAAGTCCAGGACGGTCTGGAAGTCCGCCTGCTTGAAGTACTCACCGGTGTCGCTGCGGCCGTTCATCCCGGAGAAGCCCTCATGGGCGTAGGCGGTCGCCTCGTCCCACCCGAAGGTGGACCGCAGGATGGCGTTGAAGTTGGTCAGCGCACTCGTCTGGGATGCGGCCCCGTTGAAGCCCCCGTCGAAGGGCATGATCGAGAAGTTGTTGGGCGTGAACCCCTGGGACTTGGCCTCGTTCAGCATCTGCTTGCCGAACCAGCCGGTGCCGTCGGCGGTGCCCGCGGTGGTGACCGACACATACAGGCCGGGGTTGTTCTGCTGGAGGATCTTCGCCGCGCCGATCTCGTGCGCGACGGCCGCCGTGTTCTCGTACTCCGGCTCTTCCAGGTCGAAGTCGATGGCCTTCAACTGGTACTTGGTGATGACCTGTTGGTAGGCGGCGGCCGTCGACGCCGCGTCGGAGCACGCCTGCCCGAGTTTGGTGCCGCCGTACCCGCCGATGGAGACCGAGACATCACCGCCCTTGGCGCGGATCGCGCTGATCACCGAGCCGACCGCGGTGTCCGACGACACGGCCGATGTGCCGCCCCAGGTCGGGCTGCATCCGCCGCCGTTGGGGGCCAGGATGAAGGCGAGCTGAAAGGCCTTCAGCCCGGTGGCGTCCATGATGGCGCCCGCGTCCGGCGGGTTGTTGTCGGTGGGCATGAGGTACGGGGCCGCCGCGTACCAGCGGTTGCTGAGCGCGGTGGTGCCTGCGGTCTTCGCGGAGCTGGTGGTGGCTCCGGCCGCCTGGCCGGTGCTGAACGCGGCCAGACCGGCGGCGGCCAGCGCGGCGGTGGCCACACCGCAGAGCGCGGCGCGGATGCGAATGCGTTTCATCTGACGGTCTCCTGAGTCGGGGAGTGGCCGCCAGAATCAGCGTCTGCCGGGTGCGCGTCAACGACTTGGACTAGACCATTGCCAATCCTTGGTGATCGGGCGGGACTTCGGGCTGTTCTGCCCCGGCCTCCGGCCCGTGCCCCCGCCCGATGTGGTGAGGGCACGGGCCGGGTCCCGCCCGGGAGTACGGGCCCGGTCCCGCCCGCGGACGAGGCCGCGCTCCGGGTCCTGTTCAGGGCGCGGGGCCGGTGGTCAGCCGCGGGGCAGCGCGGACGACTGCACCTGGGGGAGCCCGGTCCAGTCGTTGGAGACGATGCTCGCGTGGGCCGCCGCGAGCTGGGCGACACGGGCCTTCGCGTCGGACTCGGACGGGGCTCTGTCGTCCAGGACCGGCGCCACGTTCTGGGCGTCGGTCATCACCAGCAGGTAGTGGTGGGTGTCGTACCAGGAGGTGTCGATGGTGCCGTCCAGATACGCGGCCGCGTCACCGTCGAAGAAGACGAACCAGGGGCGGAGCGAGGTGTCCGTATACCGCGACCTGGGGTCGCCCGCCTGGGCGGAGTGCACAGCGGGGAAGATCTGGGCCTGTTCGGTGTGGCCCGAGGTGTGCAGATCGCGGAGGTGGCCCGCGTACTCCCGGTCCGTCCAGAGTGAGTCCGTCGGGTTCTTCTCCTCGACGGTGCCGGGGATGATCTCCAGCAGTACCTTTCCGGCGAGTTGGGCCCGCGTGGGCCAGTTTCCCGCGGTGGCGGCCTCGTCCAGGGAGGCGTACTGACCGCCGCCCGGTTTGGCCAGCAGGTCCGCAGGCCGGAAGACGGCGGAGCCCAGATGCGCGGCGACCGCCTCGTCCAACTGGGCGGGCCCCAGGCCGAGATCGGACTGGAAGCCCGCTTTCATCTCCAGCTTGATCACCAGCGGCGCGTGTCCCGGGTGGGCCCCGAGCCACACCCGTACGTCGTCCAGGCAGGTCTCCAGATCCTTGTTGGCGCCCCCGGTGTAGAGCTGGCCGGGGCTGTCGGCCGTCACGCAGTTGTTGCTGTTGCCCAGCGGGTTGGAGTGGCTGACCTTCCACTCCTTGGTGACGACGTCGTCCCAGACGTCCAGCTCGATCATCGAGGTGCCGGTGTCCAGGGACTGGGCGAGATAGGGGAAGGCCGCGGGGTCGTAGGTGTTGTGGAGCCCCGACACCGTGGCTCCCGACAGCGGCAGCGCACCGGGGTCGGCGGCGGCCGCGCTGCCGGTGCCGCCCGCGGCGGTGAGGGCGAGGCCGGCCGCGGCAACGCCGACGAGTATCGCGCGCAGCCGGGACGGGGCACATCTGAACCGTTGGCCTGACATATGTCCTCCTGTGGGGGTGACTCTCCGTCAGGACTGTTGCAGTCCTTGGTGAATCGACGGAGACATGCCAAGCAACATAGAGGAACTGCCGCGGGTCGGGGGCGGCTTGGGCCGCCTCGGTCGGCTGTGGCGCTCAGCCGGTCGGCAGCTCTTCACCGCACCGGGAGCAGAATCGTGCGCCGGACTCCTGCGCGAGGCGCCCGCAGCCGGGGCAGACCAGCTGCAGCAGACACGCCGCTTCCCCGCCCGCAGGCTCGGCCGCGGCCGGAGCGATGGTGAGGCCGGGGCGACGGCGGTGCACGGTGAGATAGCAGAGGCCGTCCGCCCCGGCGGCGAGCGAGCGGCGGACGCCGTGCGGCAGCCAGAGGACCGCGCCCGGCGTCAGCTCCTGCGGCCCGTCGGCCGTCTCCAGCCGCCCGCTGCCGCCGACGACACACACGAGCACATCGAGGTCGGGTTCCACATGTCCGGCAACCTGGGCCTCGGGCGCCAGCCGGATCACGTTCGAGTCCAGTTGCCGCCCCGGCTCGGCCAGCCGCCACAGCGCGCCCCGGTCCCCGTCGCCCGCGTCGCGCAGCAGGCGGGCGGTGTCGGTGACGACGCCGGGGGCGGGGGTGAGGGACAACGGGGCCTCCTGCGGTGGACGTACGGAGCGGGGCGGGGCGCGGAGAGATGGTACGCCCGCATCGGCCCCGGCCCGTGCCCGGATCGGCCCGTGCCCGCCCCGGCCTGCACCCGCCCCGGCCTGCACCCGCCCCGGCCCACCGCGCCCCGGCCCACCGCGATCAGGCCCACCGCGCCCCGGCCCGCCGCGGTCAGGCCCGGCTGAGCACCACCACGGGGATCTCGCGGTCGGTCTTCGTCCGGTACTCGTCGTACGCGGGCCAGGCCGCCGCCATCGTCCGCCACATGTCCGGCTTCTCCGCAGGCCCCGCGGTCCGCGCCCGGGCGGTGAACCGGTCGCCCTTCACCTGGACCCGCACCTCCGGGTCCGCCTGGAGGTTCAGATACCAGGCCGGCGGTTCGTCGGATCCGCCCTTGGACGCGACGACCAGCAGATCGTCCCCGTACGCCTGGTAGATCAGCGGAGTGCTGCGCTGCTGACCGCTCTTGCGTCCGGTGGTGGTGAGGATCAGGGTCGTCGTTCCCTGCCACTCGTGTCCCTCGGCTCCGTCGGTCGCGACGTAACGCTCGACATGCTCCTTGCCGAACAGCATCTCTGGCTCCTCTGTCGTCGGATGGTGTCGGAATCCTCCGGCGCCCGGCTGTTGGCCGACCCGGCGCACCACGCCATCGCCACGGAATGCAAGCGGAGGGGGACTGCGGATCGGCTTCCGGCCGTTCGGGATCAGGACGTTCCGGGTCACCCTGCCGCGGATGACGCCGTCGTCGACCGCAGCTCCCTGGGTGCTGTCCGGTCATCCCTGCCGGTCCGGTCGGGCTGCTGAGCCGTGTCCCGGTGCAGCAGCTGGATCAGCCGGTCCGCCTCGGCGTGCGTCAGATGGAGAAGCATCGCCTCCTCGGGGTGCGCGGGACCCGGCGGGGCGACGACCAGCCGTACCGTGCTCGCCCCGGCCGAATCGGTGGTGAAGGACGGCGGGAACGACTGGCGCCAGTTGACCAGCGCGTCCCTCAGCCGGCCGTGCGGAGAGCTGAGATCGCGCGCGACCCAGCCTGTCGTCACCTGGGCAAGATGATCCAGTTTCTGAGAATGCGTCATCGCTCCATAGTGGCCGCGCGTCCGGTGGCGCGCCCGCTGGAGGCGCGCGGAGGGGTGACGCCGCCGCGCGCCCTTTCCGTACTCCGCCCCGGCACTGGGGTGCCCGGCCTCAGTACTCGGGCGCGCGCCCGGCAGGCGGGACCTCATCGGCCGGTGCGACCGGCCCCGGCGGTGTGCCGTCCCCGAACGGCCGGCCGCCCAGCTCCTCCCGGTAGTGCGGGGTGAGCCAGCCGCTCAGGTCCGGGCCCAGCGGCACGATGCCGGTCGGGTTGATGCCCCTGTGCACCCCGTAGTAGTGCCGCTTGATGTGGTCGAAATCGACCGTGTCCCCGAAGCCGGGTGTCTGGAACAGATCCCTCGTGTACGCCCAGAGCACGGGGTCCTCGGTCAGCTTCGACCGGTTGCACTTGAAATGGCCGTGGTAGACGGCGTCGAACCGCACCAGTGTGGTGAAGAGCCGGATGTCCGCCTCGGTGATCGTGTCCCCCACCAGATAGCGCTGCCCGGTCAGCCGCTCGGAGACCAGGTCGAGGCGCTGGAACACATCGCGGTACGCGTCCTCGTACTCGCTCTGCTCCGACGCGAACCCCGCCCGGTACACCCCGTTGTTGACGTCGCGGTAGATCCCCTCCATGACCTCGTCGATCTCACCGCGCAGCCGCTCGGGATACAGATCGGGCGCGCCGGGCCTGTGCAGCGCGGTCCACTCGGTGGCGAGGTCCAGGGTGATCTGCTGGTAGTCGTTGGTGACCAGCTGCCCGCTCGGCACGTCGACGATCGCGGGCACACTGACACCGCCCGGGTACTCCGCCTCCCGCGCGTCGTACGCCTCGCTGAGGAACCGGATGCCGAGTACCGGGTCCCGGCCGTCCGGGTCGAGGGTGAAGCGCCAGCTGCGGTCGTCCTGGACCGGGTCGGTGATGCCCAGCGAGAGCGCGTCCTCCAGGCCCAGCAGCCGGCGCGACACGAGTGCGCGGCTCGCCCAGGGGCAGGCCCGGCTGGCCACCAGCCGGTACCGCCCGGCCTCCACCGGCCAGCCGTCCCGGCCGTCCGCCGTGATGCGGTCCGCGAAGTGGCTCTTCGACCGCTTGAACGGCTTCCTGCCGTACCCGGAGTTGCCGTCGTCTCCGCTGTCGCTGGGGTGGTCCATCACGGTGATCCTTCCCATTGGCCGGTGCCCGGTGCCCGTCCGTACGCCGGAGGGCGGCCCGTACGTCTACCCGTCCCCTCCAGGCTGACACCGTTTGCCCCCGGCGCGCAGCGGAAGGCGACCGGGGCCGCCGCCGCACGGCCTCCGGGGGCACGCCTCCGGGTCAGGGAGCAGCGGGCACCGTCGCTCCCACGGGCTCCCTGCGGACCACGTCCACCAGCGACAGGTCCGTGATCTTCAGGCTGGGGGAGACCGCGAGTGTCAGGGTCGACACGCTCATGAACGGGTTGAGGTGGTCCCAGCCCCACTGGGTCAGCGCGGTCCGCACCGCACCCGACTGCGCGGCGATCTCCTCGGCCGGTGCCGGGGACATCACCCCCGCGACCGGCAGTGGCAGCCGGGCCGCCACCGTGTCGCCGTGCACGACGGCGACCCCGCCGCCGTCGGCGAGCACCGCGGCCGCCGCCGTGGCCATCGCGGCCCGGGAGGTCCCCACGGTGACCAGGTTGTGGCTGTCGTGGGCGTACGACGTCGCCACCGCGCCGGCCGAGAGCTCCCGGCCCAGCAGCGGGGCGAAGACCGTGCCGGAGCGGCCGTAGCGGTTGCGCACCCGGACCAGCGTGACCCGGCCCTCCCACTGCACCTCGCCTTCGCGGACGGGCAGTTCGGCCTCGGCGGCCTCGGTGTACGTGTCCCGGGCGTTGACCCGCATCGCCCGGAAGCGGTGCACACCGTCGGGCAGCTCCACCCGCCAGCGGAAGCCCTCCGGGGTCTGCGGCTCGACGTCGAACGTGCCGGTCAGCGCACCGGCCACCGGCTCCGTCACATACACCGGCTTTCCGTCACGCGCCACGGTCCGGCCGCCCGCGATCACCAGCGCCGGGTCGAAGGCGGCCAGCTCACCGCGGAGCAGGACCAGGTCGGCCCGCTTGCCGGGAGCCACCACCCCGCGGTCGTACAGCCGGAGCCGCTGCGCCGGGTTCCAGGTCAGGGCGCGCAGCACATCGACGGCGGACAGTCCGGCCCGCACGGCGACGCGCGCGATGTGGTCGAGGTGGCCGGTGGAGACGATGTGGTCGGCGGCCAGGTCGTCGGTGACCAGGCACAGCGGCGGCAACTGCGGCAGCGCGAGGAGCGCGTCGACGACCTCCGGGAGCAGGCACTTCTCCTGGAGCATCATCAGCATGCCCATCCTGGCCTTCTCCAGGACGACTTCGGTGCGGTTCTTGGTGTGGTCGGAGTCGACACCGGTGGCCATGTACGCGCTGAGTTCGGCGCCGCTGAGGTTCGGGCAGTGGCCGTCGAGGATGACCCCGCGCTCGCGGGCCGCGCCCACGATGCCCCGCATCCGCGGCTCGTCGGCCACCACGGCCCGGTAGTCCATGACCTCGCCCAGCGCGATGACGCCCGGCCACTGGAGCATCGCGTCGATGTCGTCGGCGGACAGACTGGCGCCCGCGTGCTCCAGGCCCTGGAGCGCGGGGACGCAGGACGGTACGCCCCAGAGCTGGGTCTGCGGCGTACCCCGCCCCGCCTCGGTCATCCAGCGCATCGCCTCGGCGCCCGCGACATTGACGATCTCGTGCGGGTCGGCCAGGACCGTCGTCGTACCGCGGGCGAGGGTCAGCCCGGCGAACGTCTGCGGGGTGAGGAACGAACTCTCGATGTGCATGTGCGCGTCGACGAAGCCGGGCACGATCAGCATCCCGGTGGCGTCCACCCGCTCCCGTGCGTCACCTGGCGCGCCGGGCGGCAGCACCCCGCTGATGGTGTCGCCGCGCAGCAGGACGTCGGCTGCGAACTCCTCACCCGTGAACGTGGACACCACCCGGCCGCCGCTGATGCGGACGTCGTGCGGTTCCGGCAGATGCTGCTGGTCAGTGGTCATGCGGTGCGTGCTCCTCAGCGAGCCGTCGGTTCCCGGACGCCGCGCCCCGAACCCTCGGGGCACGGGGTCAGGGGACGAGTGTGTAGAAGTAGTAGCCGAGCGGGATCATCACGATCCACAGGCCGAGCGGGATCTCGCGGAAGCGGCCCGCCGCGGCCTTCACCAGCACATGGGCGGCGAGGCCGACGGCGATCCCGGTGCCGAAGTTGCCGAAGAAGATCGTCGTCGCGACGACCAGGGCCGCGGGGACCGCGTCCGTCGGGTCCCGGAAGTCGACGTTGCGCAGCGCGCCGAGCATGCTCAGGCCGATGTACATCAGCACCGGAGCGGTTGCCGCCGAGGGGATCAGGGTGGCGAACGGCGTGACGAGCAGCAGTGCCGCGAAGCCGAGCGCCGCGTACACCGATGTGAGCCCGGTACGGCCCCCGCTGTCCGCGCCCGCCGACGACTCCAGATACGCGGTCATGCTGGGCGCGCCGAGTCCGGCGCCGCCGATCACGGCGCCCGAGTCGACGTAGAACGGACGCCGGATGCCGGGCACGTTGCCGTCCTTGTCGGTGAGACCGGCCCGCCCGGCCACGGCGATCAGGGTGCCCGTCATGGAGAAGAACTCCGAGACGAAGAAGGCGAAGATGTACGGGAAGTACTCCGGCTTCAGCGCGCCCATGATGTCGACGTGGAACATCACGGGGCCCGGACTGTCGGGCGCCCCGAAGAAGTGGCCGGGCAGCTCGGTCACCCCGCACGGAATGCCCGCCAGGGTCACCACGGCGATGGTGATCAGGAACGCGCCCGGCACCTTCCGGGTCACCAGGGCCGTCAGCAGCACCAGGCCGCCGAGGGCGAGCAGGGCGGCAGGCTGCGAGAGGTCACCGAGGCTCAGCGAGTTGCCCGCGGGCTTCGCGATCACCAGCCCGCTGTCCCGGAACCCCAGCAGAGCGATGAACAGCCCGAGTCCGCCGCTGATCGCGTACTTGAGGTTGAGCGGCATCAGCCGGGTGATCAGATCGCGGATGCCGAGCGCGGTGAGCACCAGGAACGCGACGCCCGACCAGAAGACCATGCCCAGCGCGGAGTCCCAGGGCACCCCGTCCTGGCCGACGATGGTCACGGCGAGCAGTGCGACACCGCCGAGACCGGGGGCGAGGACGAACGGCAGGTTCGCGAACAGGCCCATGGCGAGTGTGGCCAGCACGATCGCGATGATCACGGCGGTGGTGGCGGGGCCGAGCGGCAGCCCCGCCTTCGCCAGCTGGCCGGGCACGACCACCACCGCGTAGGCGGCGGCGACGAACATGGACAGGCCCGCCACGGCCTCGGTGCGTGGCGTGCTGCCGCGCTCGCGGATCCGGAACAGCCGTTCCAGCGGCGAGGGGCGTGGCCCGGGGGCCGGGCCTGGCGCGTCCTGTATGTCGGGCGCGTCGAGTTGGGGCATGAGTACCTCGGCAGGATGAGGGGGCGAGGCCGGTGTTCCGGATCCCTTGCGCGGCTGGGTGGCGGTGCTGCGGTGCGGTGGTGCTGGAGTGCGGTGGTGATGCTGCGTGACGGAGATGCGGAGTGATGGTGCTGTGCCGCGGTGGTGCGTACCTCGATGATGCTGCGCCACATGCTGTGCCACGCCGCCAGAATTCTGCAACCGGTCTCTGTAACCGGTTGCAGAGACCGGTTGCGGATAGGATGGCACGACCCGGCCGCCACGTGAAGCCCGTGATCGGTCACACTGCGGTCACACGGTCCGTACGGGGGCGCGCCCAGGGTCCCGTTCGTACGGCGGACGGAGGGGGATCCGAACGATGGCGACGCTGGCTGACGTGGCCCGTGCGGCGGGTGTGTCCAAAGCGACCGCTTCCCGTGCGCTGATGCGTCCGGAGATGGTCGCCGAGACCACCCTCCAGCGGGTGCGCGGCGCCGCCGAAGGTCTCGGCTTCCACCCGAATCCGGCCGCCCGCGCCCTCACCACCGGGCGTACCGGCATGATCGGTCTGATCGTGCCGACCCTCGCCAACCCCTTCTTCGCACCCCTGGTCCTCGGTGCCCAGCAGGCCGCCGAGGAGACTGACAGCCATCTGCTGCTCACCGTCTCCGAGTACAGCGCCGAACGCGAGGCGGCGCTCGCCGACCGGATCTCCGAGCAGGTCGACGGCCTGATCATGGTCGCTCCCGTGGGCCCGGACGCCGCGCTGCGCGAGCGGGCCGGGCGCCGCCCCCTCGTCCTGGTGGACCGCCGCTCCGGACGGCTGCCCGCCGTCGTCCTCGACACGGCGTCCGGCACCTCCGAGCTGGTCCGGCATCTGCTCGGCCTCGGGCACCGTGACATCGCGTATGTGTCGGGCCCCGCCGGTTCCTGGGCCGACGCGCGGCGCCGGGCGGCCATGGCCGAGCAGGCGGCGGCCGCCGGGGCGCGGCTGCGGGTGCTCGGGCCGCTGCCGCCCACCTTCGACGCGGGGATAGGGGCAGCGGCGGCGCTGCCGTCCGGGGCCACCGCGGTGATCGCGTACAACAGCTATCTGGTGCTCGGCCTGCTGCACGGGCTGAAGGCGGCCGGTGTCCGCGTCCCGGAGGACATGAGTCTGGCCGCGGCCGACGACCTCACGGCGCTGGGCGCGACCTCGCCCGCCGTCACCGCGCTGGGTGTCCCGGTCGGCGAGGCGGGAGCGCTCGCGGTGACCCGTCTTCTGGAGGTCTGCGCCGGCAGCCGCAGAACCGTGGTGACCGAGCTGCCGACCGTGCTCCACCCCCGGGCGTCCACGGCCGCACCGGGCGGCCCGCCCGGCGGCTGCCGTCCGGACTGATCAGGACGGCCCCGGGAAGGGGGCGAGGCGCGTCACGGTCCGGCGGAGGCTCTGACGGTCCGCATCCGTCCGAACGCGTAGACGCACCCGGCCAGCGCCAGATCGGAGAGCAGCATGAAGCCGATCGAGTAGTTGCCCTTGGCGCTGTAGATCGCCCCCATCACCAGCGGCGGGACGAAGCCGCCCAGGCCGCCCATCGCTCCGACGATCCCGGTCACACTCCCCACCTGGGGCTGCGGGGTGACCTGGGAGACCAGGGCGAACACACTGCCGCTCGCCGTGCCGAGGCCCGCCGCCATGGCGAGGAAGCAGATGGTGCCGGTGGGGTCGAGCGGGGGGTCGAATGCCTGGATGACGGCCATCAGCGCGACCAGCGCGAGCGCGCCCGCCGTGACGACGGCGGGGTGGATCCGGTCGGCGAGGCGGCCGCCGACCGGCCGGAAGATGACGGTGACCAGCGCGAAGCCGGCCGCCTTGGTACCGGCGTCGGTGGGGGAGAGGTGGTACCAGGTCTTCAGATACGTCGGCAGATAGACGCCGAACGCCACGATCCCGCCGAACCCGATCGCGTACAGCGCCGACAGCTCCCACGTCACCCGCAGCCGGCCGGCGCTGCCGAGCCGGGCGGCCAGCGGGGTGGCCGGCACCTGCCGGTCCGGGTGGTCGGTGATCAGCAGCGTGCCGAGCACGGCGAACACGGCCAGCGCGACGGCCACCACGATGAACGGCAGGTTGGCACCGTGCTTGGCGATCCGCGTCGTGAAGTACCCGGAGAGGGCGACCCCGCCCATTCCCATCCCGAACACACCCAGCGCCAGCCCCCGCTGCGCGGGCGGGAACCAGGAGTTGACGAGTGGGATGCCGATCGCGAAGGTCGTACCGCCGAGACCCAGCAGAAAGCCGACGGCCAGCAGCGCGCCGTACGAGTTCCTGGCCGGGATCAGCAGCAGCACCGGCACGATCGTGCAGGCCGTGACCAGCGGGAACATCAGTCTGGCGCCATACCGGTCGGTGAGCGCGCCGACCGGGATCCGGCCCAGCGAGCCGACGATGACCGGTACGGCGACCAGCAGCGACTGCTGGAAGGAACTGAGCCCGAGCCGGTCCTTGTAGTCGCTGCCCAGCGGTGCGATCAGGGACCAGGCCCAGAAGGTCAGGGTGAAGCCGATCGTCGCCATCACCAGATTGCGGTAGGCGGACGCGGTGGACGCCTTGGGTGTGCGCGGCGGGGCGGGGGGTGCGGTCGCGGTGCCCATGGTCCTCCGGCTTCCTCTGTACGGCTTACCCCGAGGCTCCGCGCGGCCGTGGGGCGCCGCCACCCGGCACACCCGAATGGACCGGTGCCCGGGTGCGCACCGCCGCCCCCTCGGCACGGTGCGCACCCGCGCGCTTCAGTGGACCGGGCGGGCGGGTCCGAAGCCCTCGATCACCGGGTGCCACTCCGGTCCCAGCTGCGGCAGTGTCGAACCGACCGCCCAGGCGGTGGGGCCGCCCGGCCGCGGATGCGGGACGGTGGCGACGCCGAAGAGGGATGCGCCCCTGCCTCCGGGGCCGCTGTCGGCGGGTACGGAGTGCCACGCCCCGCCGTCCCGGCGCAGGATGAACGCCGGTGTGGTGACGCCCTGTTGCTCGCCGACCGCCCAGAGCCGGCCGTGTGCGTCCGCGGAGACCGCGTGGAGACTCGCGTCGGTCTGCGGCGCCGCCACCGATGTCCAGGCGCGTCCGTCCCAGTGCAGGATGAGCGGGTGCGTGGCCCCGTCGGCCGGGCCTCCGGCACCGACCGCCCAGACATCGTCCGGCCCGACGGCCGTGACGGCGGCGAGGGACTCACCGCGGCCCGGGGTGTGGGGTGCGCCGACGATCCGCCAGGCGGCGCCGTCCCAGTGCTCGGTCAGCGGCCGGCCGGCGCCCTGTGCGTCGTACGCCACGCCCACCGCCCACACCCCTCCCGCGCCATCGGATGCCGCGCCCTGCAGCAGGGCGTCGCCGCCGGTGGCGGGGGTGGGTACGGACGACCAGCGGTGGCCGTCCCAGTGGTAGGCGAGCGGCCGGGGTGTGCCGATCCGGTCCTCGGCGGTGGCGCCGACCGCCCAGAGGTCGTCGGGTCCCAGGGCGGCGAGGCCCGAGGGATAGGCCGAACGGTTCGCGGGCCCGGCGGGCAGCGGCACGGTGTGCCAGACCCGGCCGTCGAAATGCACGGCGAGCGGGCGGTCCTGCGCGGCCCGGGCGTCGTTCCAGGTGCCCACCGCCCACACGTCGCGGGCCGAGAGCGGCACCACGGCGTCGAGCTGCCCCGCCCCCGCATGGCCGGGCACGGATGTCGCCCGCCAGGCCCGGCCGTCGAAGCGCTCGGCGACGGGTACATCGACGCCCGATCCGCTCTCGCGGTATCCGACGGCCCAGGCGTCGGCGGGGCCGCGGGCCGCGACGCCGCGCAGCTCCTCGTCGTGCTGGGGCCCGGCCGGGGCCCAGGTGTGCCAGCCTCCGCCGGTCGCCCGGCCGTCAGCCAGGGCCGGGGCCGCGACGGCCAGCGACGCGGCCAGCGCCACAAGTGCGAGCCTTCCGCCGCGCCGGACCGCTCCGCGGGGCCGTACCCGTCTGTCGCGCCGTACCCGTCCGTCCTGCCGTACCGCTCTGCTGTGCCGTACCGCTCGGCCGTGCATCCGTACTCCCTCCGCCGGTGTCCGTTCCTGCTGCCGCTGTGCCCAACGCCACCGGGCGGACCGGGGGTGCGGCGGCTCACCCGGTTGAACACCGCGGCACGGCCGGCAGCCGTGGGGCGGAATAGGTGCGGGGGGTCCGCCGTTGTACGATTCAGTTCAAGTTTCAACTACTTAAACCGCTGGGCGAGTGATCGGGCAGCCAGGGCGGCCGGAGCCGTCGGACAGCCAGAGCAGCCAGAGCAGCACCCAGAGCTTCGAGAGGTGAGCGCGATGCAGTTCGGAATCTTCACCGTCGGCGATGTCACGACCGACCCGACCACGGGGAAGGCGCCGTCCGAGCACGAGCGGATCAAGGCGATGGTCGCCATCGCGCTCAAGGCCGAGGAGGTCGGCCTGGATGTCTTCGCGACCGGCGAGCACCACAACCCGCCGTTCGTGCCGTCGTCCCCCACCACGCTGCTCGGGCATATCGCGGCCCGCACCGAGAACATCATCCTCTCCACCTCCACCACTCTCATCACGACGAATGACCCGGTGAAGATCGCCGAGGACTACGCGATGCTCCAGCACCTGGCGGACGGCCGTGTCGACCTGATGCTCGGGCGCGGCAACACCGGGCCGGTCTATCCGTGGTTCGGCAAGGACATCCGGCAGGGGATCCCGCTCGCCGTGGAGAACTACGCGCTGCTCCACGAGCTGTGGCGCAACGAAGTCGTGGACTGGGAGGGCAAGTTCCGCACCCCGCTGCAGGGCTTCACCGCCACGCCCCGGCCCCTCGACGGAGTTCCGCCGTTCGTCTGGCACGGCTCGATCCGCAGCCCGGAGATCGCCGAGCAGGCGGCCTACTACGGCGACGGCTTCTTCGCCAACAACATCTTCTGGCCCAAGGACCACTTCAAGCGGCTGATCACGTTCTACCGGGAGCGCTTCGCCTTCTACGGGCACGGCACTCCCCAGCAGGCCACGGTGGGCCTCGGCGGGCAGGTGTTCATGCGGAAGAACTCGCAGGACGCCGTACGGGAGTTCCGGCCGTACTTCGACAACGCGCCGGTGTACGGACACGGGCCCTCGCTGGAGGAGTTCACCGAGCAGACGCCGCTGACCGTCGGCAGTCCGCAGGAGGTCATCGAGAAAACGCTGTCCTTCCGGGACTCCTTCGGCGACTACCAGCGTCAGCTGTTCCTGATGGACCACGCGGGGCTGCCGCTGAAGACGGTCCTCGAACAGCTCGACATCCTCGGCAACGAGGTCGTGCCGGTACTGCGCGAGGAGTTCGCGAAGCGGCGGCCCGCCGAGGTGCCGGAAGGACCCACCCACGCGGCTCTCGTCGCCGCACGCGACCGGGGCCGGGAGGCGGCCGGGACCGGGGAGGAGGTGGCGGCATGACCGCGCTGAAACTGGTGGCCGTATCGGCCGGTCTCGGCCGGCCGTCCTCGACCAGGCTGCTGGCCGACCGGCTGGCCGAGGCCGCCGGCCGGACGCTCCGGGGCGCGGAAGCCGATGGCACGGAATTCGACGGCGCGGCGGCCGACGGCACGGAAACCGACGGTATCGAGGTCGAGGTCAGGGTCATCGAGCTGCGTGATCTGGCGACCGCCATCGCCCACCACCTGGTGGCCGGCTTCCCGAATCCGGCCCTGCGCGATGCCATCGACGCGGTGACGGAGGCCAACGGTCTGATCGCCGTGACACCGGTCTTCACCGCCTCGTACAGCGGGCTCTTCAAGTCCTTCTTCGACCTGGTCGACACCACCGCGCTGGCCGGGACACCGGTGCTCATCGCCGCGACCGGCGGCACCGCGCGCCACTCGCTCGTACTGGAGCACGCGATGCGCCCGCTCTTCGCCTATCTGCGGGCGGTGACCGTACCCACCGCCGTCTACGCCGCTTCCGAGGACTGGGGTTCGGACGGCGACGCCGCCACCGGCAGCCTTCCGGGCCGCATCGACCAGGCCGGCCGGGAGCTGGCCGCACTGATGGCGGGCCGGTCCGTGACGGGCGGGCCGGGGGACGTGTACGAGAACGTGGTGCCGTTCGCCCAGCAGCTGGCCGGAGTCCGCGCCGGCCGGACCGGTTCCGGCTGACCCGCACCGTCCGGACGGTGCGGGAGCGGCGACGGGGGCGAGGGGAGCGGCCCAGCGGCGCGGTGCGCTCGGCCGATCGGGCGATAGTTCCGCCGTGCCGGAATAGGCAGCGGGCCAGGGGCGGTTGGAGCCTCCATGACCTCTGACGAACACGCGCGTTTCGGCACCATCGGCATCTGGAGCGGGGCCCTGCACCCCGCGGAGCCCGAACGCCGCGGTGAAGTGTCCGACGCCGTGGCCGAGCTGGACGAACTCGGCTACGGAACCCTCTGGATCGGCGGCAGCCCCTCGATGGAAGAGGTGGCGCCCCTCGTCGACGCCACACGGCGTATCACCGTCGCCACCGGCATCCTCAGCATCTGGCAGCACAGTGCGGGCGAGGTCGCGGAACAGGTCGCGCGGATCGAGAAGCGCCACCCCGGCCGGTTCGTGCTGGGGATCGGCGTCAGCCACGACGCGCTCACCCCGCAGTACGCCCGCCCGTACTCGGAGATGGTCGCCTACCTCGACGCGCTGGACACCGCGTCCGACCCGGTGCCCGCCTCGCGCCGGGTGCTGGCAGCGCTCGGCCCGAAGATGCTGGAGCTGTCCGCCGCACGAGCCGTGGGCGCCCACCCCTATCTGGTCACCGCGGAGCACACGGCGCAGGCCCGCGCGGCCCTCGGGCCGGACGCGCTGCTCGCTCCCGAGCTGAAGGTCGTACTCGACACCGATCTCGACCGGGCGCGCACCGTCGCGCGGGAAACACTCTCGATGTACCTGCAACTCCGCAACTACACCGACAATCTGCTGCGGCTCGGTTTCGACGAGGCCGACTTCGCCGACGGCGGCAGCAACCGGCTGCTCGACGCGCTGTTCGCCCTGGGGGATGTGGAGACGGTACGGACCCGGGTGGGCGCCTACCGTGCGGCGGGCGCCGACCATGTGGCGCTCCAGGTGCTGGCGGGGGACCGGCACAGCGATCTGCCGCGCGCCGAGTGGCGCGAGCTGGCATCCGCCTTCTCCCTCGGCTGAGGAAACCCGTATCCCGACGGCCCCGCGGCCCGGACCGCGGGGC
>NZ_JBHYWP010000119.1:0-579 GCF_042751845.1 Streptomyces sp. NPDC059398
GGTATCCGCACTGCGGATACCGCCACTTCCGCGTCGCGCCACGGCGCCGGACGCGGCACCGGGCATGCTGCTACTGGTTGCGGAGCTGTACGCCGCCCAGCATCGGGGTGGCCTGGCGGACGAGGCCCAGCACCTGCTCGCTCGCGTCGGCCTTGCCGGTGAGCACGCTGGTCCCGGTGTCGGCGACCGCGGCCACCGGGACGGCCGCCCCCTGCTGAATCGACTGGGTGGCCTGGTCGATTCCGCCGTTGAGGCTCATGGGGGGCATGGCGGGGGGCTCGGCGGCGAACGCCGGGGTGGCCGCGGCGGCGCCCGCGCCGATCGCCATCATGGAACCGGCGACGAGCGCGGCGGCCTTTGCGTACTTCATGTCGGATGCCTTTCTCCGGCAGCGCTGTTCACAGCTGCGACTCTCGCGCCGGGCACCCATCGGGAGAGGGTGCCGGTGCGCCGCCTTCACCGTGGCTAACGATTTCTCCCGGTGGGAGAAACCCCGGAGCGGCGAACGTTTCTGCACCTGTTCGGCCGGTTCCGCGGGGGATCCGGGCAGCGAGAGCGCGCGGCGTCCACGGCGGATGC
>NZ_JBHYWP010000119.1:589-23872 GCF_042751845.1 Streptomyces sp. NPDC059398
ACCGCCCCGCCCCGCCGCGCCGCGGCCCGGGCCGGGCCCCGCCCCCCCCCCCCCCCGCCCCCCCCCCCCCCCGCCGCCCCCCCCCCGCGCCCCCGGGGCGCCCCCGGCGCCGGGCCCCGCGCGCCCCCCCCCCCGCCGGGTCTGGCGAGGCCGGGGGGGGCCGCTTCAGAGACTCGCCCTCACGGGAGAGCCGTACGTCACTTGTTGACGCAGGTGTTCCCGAGCGCCGGGTTCAGCAGCGCGATGATGTCGATGCTGTTGCCGCACAGGTTGATCGGGACGTCAATCGGAACCTGGACGACGTTGCCGGAGAGGACGCCGGGCGAGCCGACGGCCGCGCCCTCCGCGCCCGAGTCGGCCATGGCGGGCGCAGCGGCTCCCAGGGCCATCATGACGCCGGCGGCGAGTACAGCAGCCTTCTTGAACTTCATGTCGATCCTTCCCGCAGCGGTGTCTCCCGCAGCCACGACCATCGCGACGCGTGTCCAGTTGCCTTTTCACGAACACCGCTGCAGGACTGCTAACGACCGGTGCGCGCCGGGGAAACTCCGATCCGCCCCCCGGCCGGCAAATGGACCCGAATGCCTGCCGCGGCATTCCTGACGTGCCGCCGGTGTGCGGACACACGCGTGGCCGCCGCGACGTCCTGTCTGCGGCGGCCACGTGGGAGCTGGCGAAGCGGTCAGCCGCGGTTCGCCGCGCCGTTGCCCGAGAGGACCGGGATGTTGTCCAGGATGTGCGACAGGGCCTCGTCGCCCTTCGCCTGGGTGGAGTTCTCGGTGCACTGCTGGTTCTGCGGCGAGGACAGGACCGGGATGTCCTGAACGGTGATCGGGACCAGGCCGACGAGGGAGCCCACGTTGGCCTTGACCGGCACACCGAGGCAGGGCTTGTTCAGCGAGCCCTGGACCAGGCTGAGCTGCGGGCTCTGGGAGCCCTTGGTGGCCGAGTTGCCGAAGGCCTGCTCGGCGCCGTTGCCGCTGGCGGAGGTGGTGCCGTCGTTGCCGATGGCCATGGCCTGCGGGGCCAGGGTCGCTCCGGCGCCGACGATGGAGGCGGTGACGGCTGCGGTGGCCAGAATCTTCTTGATCACTGTGGTCCCTTTTCTGCATTTTTGCCCGGAAGTGGAGCACCCTGATCAACTCCGGGGGCCGAGTTTGGTTCCGCCCCTTCACCCGATTGCCGTAGCGCACGAGTGTGGCGGTCCGGCCGAGTGAGCCCTTCGTGCGCGGGGTGCGCCGTGTGGTGCGGTCCACCGGGGGTGGCTGCGGGTGGGCGGGGTGCCCGTCCGTCCGTCGAATTGGATTCCGTAATCGAGCGACCGGGAAATCCCGCACTGTTTCCTACGGCCATTCCCGCACGCGCCCAACGCGTACTTCTGCTGCCGGATACGCGCCGTCACCCGTTGGGGAGCTTTGCTGGCATATGGCGGACCCGCTGCCCGCTGTCACAAGGGAATTCAGGGCATTCGGCTGACCCGCCGCACGGCGGTATGTGCGCGTCCGGCCTGATTTCCACTCTGCTTTCTGACAAAGTGCACTCCTGCTTGGGCCACTTGGGCTGCCTGGACCCCATGGGTGGCAATTCTGTCGAGACGGGAGAGCCAGTCATGCGGGAAGCGACGGGTCCGGCTGTGCTGTACGGGTGGGGCGCACGGCCCCCCACAGCGCGTTCCGCCCCGCTCCTCCCGGCGGGCCGGAACTCCGGTACTGCCGTTCCGCAGCCCGTTCCCCCCCGCGCGGCGGACAGTCCGCACTTCCGCTTCCGCGCCGAAATCCGCTGGAATTGTCCCGGCGTTCTCACCGGGCGGACGTATTCGCGCCGCTGAGCCATCGCGCTCCGCGCATCCCGGGGAAACCGATCTCCGGGTCAGGTACTAGGGGAGCCGCACACGTGCTGCCAGAAAACATTTCTTCCGGACGGCCGCTGACGGTATTTCATCTCGTGCAGCCGGTGGAGGGCGGAGTCGCCCGTGTGGTCACCGACCTCGTGCGGGCACAAGTGGCCGAGGGGATGAGGGCGGTGGTGGCCTGCCCCTCCGGCGCCGGACTGGCGTCGGCGCTCGCCGGGTCCGGCGCGGAGGTACGCCCCTGGCGGGCCGGACGGGCGCCGGGGCCCTCCCTGCCCGCCGAGACCGCGGCCGCCGCCAGGCTGATCCGTGCCTGCCGCCCCGATGTGGTGCACGCGCACAGCTCCAAGGCGGGCCTGGCCGCCCGGCTCGCCGTACGCGGGCGCGTACCGACGGTCTTCCAGCCGCACGCCTGGTCGTTCGAGGCGGTGGGCGGCGGGACCGCGCGGCTCGCGCTGGCCTGGGAGCGGTACGCGGCCCGGTGGGCCGAGCGCGTCCTGTGTGTCAGCGAGGCCGAACGGAGCGCCGGTGAGGCGGCCGGTATCGACGCACGCTGGGCGGTGATCCGTAACGGCGTCGACCTCCGCGAGTTCCGCGCCGACGGCCCCGCTGGGCCCGGGGCCGCCCCGCTGGGCCCGGGGCCCGTCGTCGTCTGCGTCGGACGGCTCTGCCGCCAGAAGGGGCAGGACGTACTCCTGCGGGCCTGGCCCGAGATCGTCCGGGCGGTGCCCGGGGCGCGCCTGGTGCTGGTCGGGGACGGCCCCGACCGGGCACCGCTGGCCAGGACCGCGCCGCCCGGTGTGCTGTTCACCGGAGCGGTCGACCGGCCGCGCGCCTGGCTGCACGCCGCCGACCTGGTCGTCCTGCCGTCCCGCTGGGAGGGCATGGCGCTGGCCCCGCTCGAAGCGATGGCCTGCGGCCGGCCCGTCGTCCTCACCGATGTGAACGGCGCCCGGGAGAGCCTGCCGCCGGGCCACGAACGGCACGGGCTCGTCCCGCCGGACGACCCGCACACGCTGGCGCGCGCGGTGCGCGAACTGCTGGCCGACGCCCGGCTGCGGGAGTCGCTGGGCAGCGAGGCCGGGGCCCACGCGCGGGCCAACTTCGACGTACGGCACACGGCCGCCGCGGTTTCGGAGCTGTACCGGCGGCTCCTGGGGCTGCCGGGATCCACCACGAGGGAGCGCATCAGCCGATGACGACGGACAGCGCATCTGCTCCCCACGCGGGCCGGGGCGCCGGCCCCGGCACAGCCGTGCCGCCGCCCGCACCCACGGTCCACCCACCGCGCGCCGCGGACGGGCCGCGGCCGGGCCGGGTCAGGCCGGCGGGAGTGCGCCGGGCACGCGCCGCGGCCCCGCTGGCCGCCGGTGACACGCTCGCCCTGGCCGCCACCAGCACTCTGGTGCCGGGGCTGCGGCTCGCGCCGCTCGTGCTCGTACCGCTGGCGGCGCTCCAACTGGTGCTGCACGCACGCGGCGGCCTCTACCGTCGGCGCCTCTCGCCTTCGGCGCTGCTCGAACTGCCCGCGCTGCTCGGCCATGCGCTGATCCTGTGGTGCGCGGCGGCGGCGTGCCTCGCGGCTGTCGGCCCCTGGCGTGTCCTCGACTGGACGGTGCTGGCCGCCGCGGTCAGCGTGCACACCCTGACCGGCTGCGCGGTGCGCGGCGCCGTCCACCGGCTGATGCGCACCGCTGCCGCCCGGCGCACCAACTCGGCGCTGATCGTCGGCGGTGGCGCCACGGCCCAGCAGATCGGTGCCGCGCTGTACGCGCACCCGGCGTACGGCATGCGGCCGGTCGGCCTGGTGGAGAGCGGGGAAGGGCCCGGCGCCGACGCCGCCGCAGCAGGGGAGGGGAGTCCGGTCCTTCCCGTGCTGGCGACCCATGAGGACATCGGCCGGGCCGTCATCCAGACCACGGTCCGCCACGCCCTGTTCACCGGCCCCGCCGACCCCGCCCTCGTCCGGCTGCTCGGCGGATACGGCGTGCAGCTGTGGCTCGTCGACACGTCGGGGCCCGGGTACGGCAGGGCCCCGGCCGACCATCTGTGGGGGTTCGCCGTCCGGCCGCTGGCCGTGTCCGGGCACCGTACGCGCCGCCGGGGCAAGCGGCCCCTCGACGCCTCACTCGCCGCCCTCGCGCTGATCGCCGCCGCGCCCGTGATGGGGCTGTGCGCGCTCGCCGTACGAATCTCCGACGGACCGGGGGTCGTCTTCCGGCAGGAACGGATCGGCATGGACGGACGCGCCTTCACCCTGCTCAAGTTCCGTACGCTGCGCCCGGCCGACGACCACGAGTCGGCGACCCGGTGGAGCGTCGCCATGGACCACCGGATGAGCGGGGTCGGCAGTCTGCTGCGCCGGACCTCCCTCGACGAGCTGCCGCAGCTGTGGAACGTACTGCGCGGGGACATGAGCCTGGTCGGCCCGCGGCCCGAACGGCCCTACTTCGTCGCGGAGTTCTCCGGGCGCCACCCCGGCTACCGGTCCAGACACCGGATGCCCGTCGGGATCACCGGGCTCGCGCAGGTCAGCGGATTGCGCGGGGACACCTCCATCGAGGACCGGGCCCGCTTCGACAACCACTACATCGACAGCTGGTCGCTCTGGCAGGACGTCTGCATCCTGGTCAGGACCGCCGGCTCGCTCTTCCGCCTTGGGGGCAGCTGACCGTGACGGCTCTCACCCCGGCCCCCGCGCTGCCCCGGCCGCGCACCGCCCGGCCCGCCGCGCCGCCCGCCGGGCCGCTCGCCCGCTGGTGGCCGGTGCTGCCGGTGGCCGCGCCCGTGCTGCTGCTCGTCGTCCCCTTCGAGTACGGGAACGGGGCCAGCACCTCCACCAACATCTCCGCGGCCGACGCGGCTTCGGCGTTCCTGGTGCTGTACTGCGCGGTACGGATACTGCGCGGCCGGACCCGCCCGCTGAGCCCGGCCGCGGCCGCCGTCCTCGGCGTCCCCGTGCTGGGTCTGGCCGCGGCCACCGTGACCGCCGCCGACCCGGTGGCGGCGCTCCCCGGGTTCGTGCGCTACCTCCAGGTGTTCGTGCTGGTGCCCGCGGCCGTCGTGCTGCTGCTCAGGGACGCCCGTGACTTCCGGTGCGTGGCCGGGGCCTTCGTCGTACTGGCCCTGTTCCAGGGCGGGTTCGGCGTCGTGCAGTACGCCACCGGCAGCGGGGCCTCGTACATGGGCTCCGACATCCGGGCCGTCGGCACCTTCGGGCCCACCGACGTCATGGGTATGGCCACCATCGTGGCCTTCGGGGTGGTCGTCGCCACCGGGCACGCGCTGCGCCCGCCGCCCGGTGCGCCCCGCTGGGTCCGCCCGGCCGCGCTCGCCGCCGCGGTGGCGCTGGTGCCGCCCCTGGCGTTCTCCTTCAGCCGTGGCGCGTGGATCGCCACGGTGGCCGCGGTGCTCGCCGTCGTCCTGCTCGCCGGGTGGCGCACGGCGGTGCGGGCGCTGGCCGCCGTGGTCGCCGCCGCCGTGGTGCTGGTCGGCGGGTTCGGAGTCGGCTCGCAGCTCATCACCGAGCGGCTCGGCTCGATCACCCAGGTCACCGCGGCCCCCGACCAGTCGGTCACCGACCGGTACACGATGTGGGCGGCGGCGGTCGGGATGTGGCGCGACGAGCCCGCGACGGGCGTCGGCCTCAAGGGCTTCCCCGCCTACCGCGACGGACACGCCTCGCTGGGGCTCTCGTCGGGCTCCGACACGGCGGGCGCCGGCCACGCGTACCAGCGCCAGCCGCTGCTCTCGCCGCACAACATGTATCTGCTGGTCCTCGGCGAACAGGGGCTCGTCGGGACCACCGCGCTGGCCGGCAGCTGGGCCGCCCTCCTGGTGGGCGGGGCACGCCGGCTGTACGCGGTACGGAGACGCCGCGCTGCGGCCGTCGACTGCGGGCTCGTCGCCGTGGGGCTGATGCTCTGGCAGACGGTCGACTTCCTGTACGCGGACATCGGCGGCCCCTCCACCGCGCTCACCGGCATCGTCTTCGGGCTCATCGCCTGGTGGGCCCTGGCGGGGCCGGAACCGGGGCCGGAAGCGCGGGGGGAAGAAGCGCGCGGGGCGGAGCTGCCGGGGGCCGTCGGTGCTGCCGCATCGGTGGGGCCGGGGGCCGACCCATCGCCGACCGCCGAACTCACGGAAAATGTGAGGCCGTTGGATGAGTCTCCTGATTCCGCAGCGCCGACTGCCGTATCACCAGGCACCGTTCGGCCCGCCTCCGCATCGCCGGGCGCCGTATGAACGAGACGACCACCGGTGAGGGCGCGCGTGCCGTGGCGAGGACCGCGGTGTCCTTGCCGGCCGCCGAGGCCCGCAGGGCCCCCGCGCCGCAGCAGGCGCCGCCCCGGCTCGGGAAGGTGCTGGCCAGGGCCGCGGCGCTCACGGCGGCGCTGACCGTCGCCGGTTCGGTGCTCGGTCTGGTCCGGGACGAGAGCATCGCGCATCTCTTCGGCGCGGGCAGTGACAGCGACGCGTTCCTGATCTCCTGGACCGTGCCGGAGATGGCGTCCACGCTGCTCATCGAGGACGCGATGGCGCTGGTGCTCGTGCCGGCCTTCGCCCACGCGCTGGCCCGGCGCGCCGCGGGAGAGCACCCCGACCCCGTACGGAGTCTGGTCTCCGCCACCCTGCCGCGCCTCCTCGTCCTGCTCGGCTGCACCACCGGGGTCCTCGTGCTCGGCGCCCCGGTGATCGTGGACCTTCTGGCGCCCGGTCTCGCCGAGCCTGGGGTGGCCGTCGCGTGCACCCGGCTGACCGCACTGACCGTGCTCTCGTTCGGGGTCACCGGCTATCTCAGCGCCGCGCTGCGGGCCCACCGCAGCTATCTGCCGCCCGCCACGATCTACGCCGCCTACAACGTCGGCATCATCGCCACCATGGTGGTGCTGCACTCCCTGTGGGGGGTGCGGGCGGCCGCCGCCGGGGTCGCCGCGGGCAGCGTCCTGATGGTGCTGGTCCAACTGCCCTCCTTCGTACGGCACATGGCGGTACGGCCCACCGGCGGCGACCTGCTCATGGGCGCCGCGGCACCGGCCGCGCCCACCGCCCGGCCCGCGCTGCCCGCCGTACTGGCGCCCGTCGTCGTCTTCACCGTCTGCCGCCAGTCCCAGGTCCTCATCGAGCGGTTCCTGGCCGCCTCGCTGCCCGCCGGGTCCATCTCGCACCTGAACTACGCGCAGAAGGTCGCGCAGGTGCCGATGATGCTGTCGCTGATGATCTGCACGGTCACCTTCCCGGTGGTCGCCAAGGCCGTCGCCGACGGCGAGGGCGACCAGGCGCGCCGCCGGGTCGAGCGCGATCTGGCGCTGGCCGGGGTCGTGGTGCTGACCGGCGCCGCGGTGGTCATCGCCTACGCCCCGCAGATCATCGACATCCTCTTCCAGCGGGGTGCCTTCAGCCCCGCCGACACCGCTTCCACCGCGTCCATCATGCGGGTCTACGCCCTCGGGCTGCTCGGCCAGTGCCTGGTCGGGGCGCTGGGCCGGCCCTTCTTCTCGGCGGTACGGCCCACCTGGTTCCCGGCCGCCGCGATGGCCGCCGGGCTCCTCGTCAACGCGGTCGCCGGTGCCCTCACCGTCGCCCCGTGGGGCGTGTACGGCATCGCCGCATCCAACGCCCTGGGGATCACCGTCACCGCCGTGCTCCTGCTCCGCGGGCTCGGCTCGCGGGTCGTCTCCATCCACGTACGCGGGGTCGCCGTGACCCTCGCCAGGCTGTCCGCCGCCGCTGCCGTGGCCTGTGCGGCGGGCCTGCTGCTCGGCCCGCTGGTGCCCGGTGCGGTGGCGAGCCTGGCAGCCGGGTGCCTGCTGGTGCCCACCGTGTTCGCGGCGGCGGCGCTCGCGCTGCGCGCCCCCGAAGTCGTCGGCCTGCTCGATCTCACCAAGCAAAGGTTCCGCCATGTCCGCTGACACGGCGTCACGCGACGCCGCCCCGCCCGCGCCCCGGTCCCGTATCCAGCCGTGGATCCTGATGTACCACTCGGTGGCCGACCCCGCCGACGACCCGTACGGCATCACCGTCGCCCCCGGGCGCCTCGACCAGCAGCTGCGGCTGCTGAGGCGGCGCGGGCTGACCGGTGTCGGGGTCGGCGCCCTGCTGCGGGCCCGCGCCGAGGGGCGCGGGCGCGGTCTGGTCGGTCTGACCTTCGACGACGGCTACCGCGACTTCACCGAACAGGCGCTGCCGCTGCTGAAGCACCACGGCTGCACGGCAACCCTGTTCGTGCTGCCCGGCAGGCCGGGCGGTGAGAACGCCTGGGACCCGCTCGGCCCACGCAAGCCCCTCCTCACCGAGGACGGCGTCCGGGCCGCGGCGGACGCGGGCATGGAGATCGGCTCGCACGGTCTGTACCACCGGGACCTCACCGAGCTGGCCGACGACGAGCTGCGCGAGGAGACCCGGGGGAGCCGCGAGCTCATCCGGCGGATCACCGGGGCCGCGCCGGAGGGCTTCTGCTACCCGTACGGAACCGTCGACCGGCGGGCCGTCGACGCCGTGCGCGACGCCGGTTACGGCTACGGCTGCGCCATCGCCCCCGGGCCGCTCGCCGGGGACCACGCGCTGGCCCGCACCCACATCAGCCACGCGGACCGGGGCCTGCGGCTGAACACCAAACGGGCGTTGCACCTGCTGCGGCAGCTGACGGCCGGAGGCGGCCGGTGAAGGTCCTGCACATCATCACCGGGCTCGGCGTCGGCGGGGCCGAACAGCAACTGCGGCTGCTGCTGAGGAGGTTGCCCGTCCACTGCGATGTGGTCACCCTCACCAACCCCGGCCCGGTCGCGGACGGGCTGCGCGCCGACGGGGTCTCCGTCACCCATCTGGGGATGGGCGGCAACCGCGACCTGGCCGCGCTGCCCCGGCTGGCCCGGCTGATCAGGCGCGGCCGGTACGACCTGGTCCACACCCATCTCTACCGCGCCTGTGTCTACGGCAGGACCGCCGCCCGGCTGGCCGGGGTCCCCGCCGTCGCCACCGAACACTCGCTGGGCGAGCGGTCCATCGAGGGCCGCCCGCTGACCCGCTCCACCCGTGCGCTCTATCTGCGCACCGAGCGCTTGGGCTCGGCGACGGTCGCGGTGTCGGCGCCCGTCGCCGGCCGGCAGGGCGGCTGGGGGGTACCGGCGCGGCGCATCCATGTCGTACCGAACGGCATCGACGGGTCGCGGTACCGGCACGACCCCGGGGTCCGGGCCGCCACCCGGGCCCTGCTCGGGATCCCGGCCGGTGCGTTCGTGGTGGGCGGGGTCGGCAGGCTGGTGCCGGGCAAACGGTTCGACCTGCTGGTACGTGCGGTCGCCGCGCTGCCCGGGGTCCGGCTGCTGCTGGCCGGGGACGGGCCCGAGCGGGAGGCGCTGCGGGGGCTCGCGGAGCGGCTCGGAGCCACCGGCCGCATCCACTTCCTCGGCGAGTGCGACGCGCTGCCCGGCGGACCGCACACCGGACCGCACACCGGACCGCACACCGGACGGCACGCCGGACCGACCGTTCCCGCCGTCCTGGACGCGGCGGACGTCTTCGTCTCCACGTCCGCCGAGGAGTCGTTCGGGCTCGCCGTCGTCGAGGCGCTCGCCGCCGGTCTTCCCGTCCTGTACGCCGCCTGCCCCGCGCTCGACGACTTCTCCCGGGAGCCGGTGCCCGGGGCGGTACGGGTGCCGGGCGGCGCCGCTGCCTTCGAGGCGGCGCTCCGCCACCAACTTGACCTGGGCGCAAGGAGGCTGGCGCCCCCGGCGGTGGCCGGCCACTACGACATCGCGCGCAGCGCGAGCGGCCTGCTCGGCGTGTACACGCACACCGTCGGGGCCGCCCCGGCCGTTCCACGCGTACGCCCGCCGTTCGTGACCCCCGTTCCGTAGCCGGGACGAAGCCCCGGCCGAGCCCGGCCGAGCCCCCGGCCGGGACGAAGACCTCAGCCGGGACGAAGACCCCGTCACCACGCCGTCACCACGCCCGTCACCCCGACCGAGAAGTGAGCCCCATGTCTGATTCGACCCGCGAAGAACCCCGCGCCGTCCGCATCATCCGGAACTCCGGGCGGGCCGTCCGCCGTCGCGCCGCCGCGCTGCCGGTCTGGTGGCCGCTGCCGCTGTGCGCCCTCGTCGGTGTGGCCGGCGGTGCGTCCTACAGCGCGCTCGCTGCCCCCCAGTACGCCGCCACCAGCTATGTCGTCGCGGCCCCCGCCAAGGGCTCCGACCCCGCCACCGCGCTCGGCTTCGCCCAGGCGTACGGCCGTATCTCCACCAGTACGTCGACCCTGGCCGCGGCCCAGCGCGCGGCGGGTGTCCCGGCACGGACGCTGGGCCGGCACGTACGGACGGAGACCTCGCCCGAGTCCCCGATGATCGGTGTCACCGGAACCGCGACCCGCCCCGGCAAGGCCGCCGACATCGCCAACGCGGTGGCCGGGGCGATCACCACCGGCGGCAACGGCGCTGCGGCCAGCACCGGCGTCCGTCTGGTCCTGTTCTCGAAGGCCGTCGCGCCGTCCGCCGCCGTCTCGCCATCGGCGCCGGTCAGCATCGCGGTCGGCGGCTGCGCCGGCGGTCTCGTCGGCGCCCTCGTCCTGCTGGTCCGTCCGCGCCGCCGCCAGTGGAACCCGGGCACGGCGGTCCCGGCGCCCGCCCAGGCGGCCGGCCCCGACGCGCTCGCCGAGCCGGGCCGGCCCGCCCAGCTGACGGAACACGCCTGATGTCGGTGGCCACCGGGACGGGGACCGGTACCGGGAACAAGGCCGGCGCGGGGGCCGGAACAGCGGCTGGTGCCAGGACCGGCACCGGGACCGACACCAGGACCGGTACCGGGGCCGGTCTGTCCGTGACGCTCTGCCGCGACGAGCGGCAGTTCGCCGCGCTGGAGACCCAGTGGGCGGCGCTGCACCGCGGCTGCGCCGCCGCCACCCCGTTCCAGAGCCACTCCTGGCTGTACTCCTGGTGGCTCTCGTACGGCACTCCGGGGCGGCTGCGGGTGGTGCTCGTACGGCGCGGGGGGCGGTTGGTGGGGGCGGCCCCGCTGATGCTCGCCCACCGGCCGCTGCCGCTCCTCGTCCCGCTGGGCGGCAGCATCTCCGACTTCTCGGACATCCTCATCGACGGCACCCAGCCGCCCGGCACGCTCGCCGCGCTCACCGAGGGGCTGCTCCGGGCGGCCCGGCACACGGTGATCGACCTGCGTGAGGTACGGCCGGGTGCCGCTGCCGAGCGGCTCTACGACCGCTGGCCCGGCGCACGGCGCAGGCTCAGCGACTCGGTCTGCCTCGAACTGCCCGCCGAACCCATCGAGCAGCTGGTGAAGCGGCTCGCCTCCGCACGGGCCCAGCGGGTCCGGGCCAAGCTGCGCAAGCTCGACGCGCTGGGGATCGAGGAGCGCGATGTCGCGGAGCACGAAGTGCCCGGCGCCATCCGGGAGTTGCTCCGGCTGCATGAGCTGCAGTGGCGCGGCCGGGGGGTCACCCCCGAGCATCTGAGGCCCCGGTTCGCCGAGCATCTGACGCGCGCCACCCGGCGCATGGTCAGGGACGGCGACGCGGTCCTCACCGAGTACCGGCTGGACGGGGCGGTGGTCGCCGCCAATGTCACGCTCCACTCCGCGCAGCTCAGCGGCGGCTATCTGTACGGCGCCGACCCCCAGCTCCGTACGAAGAAGGTCGACGTCGCGGCGATGCTGCTGCGCCGGGACGCCCGGAGCGCCGCGGAGAGCGGCCGTACCGTCATCAGCCTGCTGCGCGGCACCGAACCGTACAAGAGCCACTGGCGCCCGGCCGTCGTGACCAATGAGCGGCTGCTGCTCGCACCGGCCCCGCTCACCCCGGTGCTGAGTCTGTACGCGGCCCAGCTTGCGGGCCGTGACCGGGCGGCCGCGACGGTGAACTCGCTCCGGCCCGTGGTGGGCGAGTGGCGCACCCGGCTCAGTACCCGGCTCGGCGCCCGGACCGGCACCCGGGAGGCGGCGGACGGCCGGTGACCGCCCGCTGCCCGCCGCCCGCCGTGCCGCCGCCCGCCGTCCTGCGCTCCGCGCCCTGTCACTCCTCCGGCAGGGAGACGCAGATCTTGCGGGGCTTGAACCAGGGGCCTGACCACTCGCCCAGGTCGACCCGGATGCACCACTGCTTGTGGCCCGTCGGATGCGGCTTCGGCTTCGTGCCGGGCTGTGTACTCGGCTCGGTACTGGGCTCAGTACTCGGCTCGGTGCTCGGCTCGGTGCTGGGCCTGTTCGGATCCGGCCTGGCCTCCTGGGACACCTTGGCCCGGAAGACCTTCGACGCGTCGGGGTTCTCGTCGCACTGCCACACACCGTGCGGGCAGTAGTCGGTGATGGTCTGGTACAGCGGTTTGTGCGCGTCGAACCAGGCCAGCATCCCGCGCATGTACTCGGTGTTGTCGCCGTTCCTGTAGAGGCCCCATTCGGGGTAGGAGATCTGCTTCTTGTGCGCGGCGGCGAAGTCGACCTGCTTCTGCAGCCCGTACGCCCCCTTCACCTGGTCCTCGAAGCTGTCGCCGGGCGGCTGGTCGTACGAGTCCATCCCCACGATGTCCACCGTGGCGTCGCCCGGATAGCACTGGGTCCAGGGGATGTCGTCCGGGCCGCGGTTGGGCGTGAAGTCGAACTTGAACTTCTGGCCGGGGACGGAGCGCATCGCGGTGACGATCCGGTTCCAGTACCTCTTCCAGCCCTGCGGATCGGGGCCGCAGCGCTGGGTGTAGGTGGTGCCGTTCATCTCCCAGCCCAGCACGATCACCGTGTCGGGGATCCCCAGCTTCACCAGCCGGGTGGCCAGTTTGCGGTAGTGGTCGTCGAAGTCGCCCCGGGCGCCCCGGTGGATGAGGTCCCGGACCTCGTCGTCCGGCAGACGGTCCTCGTTGTGCTGCTGCATGGGCACGTTGAGCACGAACATCCGGTCGGGATCGGCGCGGCGCCACTTCGCCCAGGGGCTGAGGAAATCGGGCTGCCCCTCGATGTTCGACCAGACGTCACCCGGCAGATAGGTGTGCCCCACCCGCAGATCGGCGCCGTCCAGCCAGTGCGAGAGGTCGGCGATCCGTGCGACGCCCTTGGGGCCGTAGTCCAGGTACGCGCCCACCGCCGGGACGGAGTCGTCCGGTTCCGCGGGGAGGGGGCCCTTCCGCTCCTCGGCGGCGGAGTCCCCGGCCGCGGAGTCCTTGGCTGTGGAGCTCTGCGGCGCCGGGTGCTGGGGGGCCGGCCCCTTCGGCGCGTGGGTTACGGAATTCCCCGGCGCCGCCGGGGCGGATCCGGTGGGGGACGGAGCGGGAGCGGGCCTGAGCGCGCCGTACGCCCCGCCCGCTCCGGCCACGAGAAGACCGGTGGCCACGCCCGCGATGCAGGCGCCCCTCAACCGACGTCCTGGATGGGGCATGGGCCTCTCCTCGTTGACTCGTGCAGGTGACGGAACATGCGGACGCGTCGTCCGCGGACTCGTGCGCCGTTGGTCAAACCGTCTCCCCGATCGGTCGTACGGGCGCGCTGCGCTGGGCCATCGGTGCGCAGCGTGACCCTCAGTCAGCTCCATCCAGGTGAACGGCGTGACGTCCGGGCCACCGACCGAACCGGGGCCGGGCCGTGCCGGGCGACGGGGAGAGGCGGGGCCGTACGGGGAGGGCCGGGGCAGTAACGAATGCAACGGGAGGTCGTTGGTCAAGGCGTCGCATGGGAAAGAACGTTTCCCCCGCGGACTGCCCAGGGCCCGCCTGGTCTTGGGCGGTCCGCACCGGCGGCCGGCGCCCTACCGGTCATTTGCGGATGGTACGAGGCCGGTTTGCGTTCGGTTCGTGATCGTTTCGCGAGCGGTCCGCGGCGGTCGGTTCAGTCTTCCGGGTGAACGACCGCCCTGGGTGCCCCGGGCCGCCGCTAGGGTGCCGAGCCATGACCGCATCGCATACCGACACAAGCAGTGTCCAGCGTGACCAATTGGGCACCCTCTCCGTACTCGCCTGGTCCGGCGACCCCGAAACGAACAACACGCCCTATCTGCTGGCCTACTCACTCGGTGACGGCAAGGACGGCGCCGAGGCCGGCGAGGCCGCGGTACGCCTGCTCTTCCACGAACTCGGTATCCCGCTGGGCACCTCCGTCGCCGACGGCTCCCGGCCGGGTTTCCCGGTCAGGCTGCTCGTCGAGGGCGGCCAGGCCGCCGTCAACATGCCGTATCTGAGTGCCCAGTGCCCGGTCCCGCCGGAGTGGCTGAAGGCCGTGGCCGACCGCCGCGAGGTGCACTTCATGTTCGCGAGCAAGCCATGGCCGCAGGCGGTGCCGGGCCGGCCCGTGTCGGAGGAGATCCTCGGCGCCTTCGTCGGCGACGAGGCCATGCTCGCCACGACCGCGCACTGCATGCTGCCGGTCACCCAGCTGCGGAAGTAGCCCCGGGCCGCGGGGCGCGGGGCGGGACCGGGGGTACGCGCCCCCGGCCCCGCCCCGCCGTCATACGCCGCTCTTCGGCGCGGGCGGTTCGAAGGTGAACCGCAGTGCCCGCACCCTGTTGTCGAAGTTCGAGCCCGCCAGATCCGGCAGGCCCACCGCGCGGAGCGCCAGCGGGCGGCTCAGCAGCTCCCGGAAGAGCGCCTTGATCTCCTGCCGGGCCAGGTGCGAGCCCAGGCAGAAGTGCGGGCCGCCGCCCCCGTACCCCAGGTGCGGGTTGGGGGCGCGGGTGATGTCGAAGGCGTCCGGATCGGCGAATACCGCCTCGTCGCGGTTGGCCGACGCGTAGTAGAGCACCACCTTGTCGCCGGGCCGGAAGAGGTGTCCGCCCAGCTCGTACTCGCTCCGTACCGTCCTGCGGAACTGGATGATCGGCGTCGAGTGCCGTACGACCTCGTCCACCGCCCCGTCCGCGTACCGCTCGAAGTCCGATGCGAGCAGCGCCCGCTGCTCCGGGTTGTCGGTCAGCAGCGTCAGCGCGTGGGTGATCGCGTTCCGGGTGGTCTCCACACCGGCCACCATCAGCAGCGAGAAGAAGGAGCCGAGGCTGCGGGCGCCTAGCCCCCGCCCGTCCACATCGGCGCGCACCAGCGCGGAGATCAGGTCGTCGGTGGGGTGCCGGCGCCGCTCACGGCCCAGCGCCGCCATCATCAGATGCATCCGGGCCAGCGCCCGCAGTCCGCGCCCGGGGTCGCGCAGCCGGGCGCCGATGCCGCGCTTCACGCCCGCGTTCTCGGACGCGTGGTCGATACGGCCCGCGATGTCGGCGCGGTAGCGCTCCGGGATGCCCATGAGGTTGCAGATGACCTCGAACGGCATCCGCGAGGACACCGACGCCACGAAATCGTCGGGGCGCCGCGCGATCATGTCGTCCACGACCCGCTCGGCGACCCGGCGGATGTCCTCGTCGGCCGCGGCGAGCAGCCTCGGTGTGAAGGCCCGGGAGACCACCCGGCGGAGCCGGGTGTGGTGCGGGGCGTCCAGGTTGACCATGGAATCGCCGAACAGGAACCTGACCCAGCGGGCGGGCTCCGGTGTGGTGACACCGGGGGCGCTGGCGAACACCTCCGGCAGCCGGCTGGCCCGTACGACGTCGGCGTGCCGGACCAGTGCGTAGAACCCCTGCTCGGGCCTGCGCCGGGTGGCCGGACGCTCGGTGAACCAGACGGGGTGGTCGACCTTCCTGAGCGCGGCGAAGGCCGCCAGCCTCACGTCCGGGGGCAGTTGCCAGAACGACGGGTCCGCGAGATCCGCCCCCGCCGGGCGGGCCGGGTGCGCCGGTCGCCGCACGGCGGGCTGTGCCGGGAGCCTCATCGCCACGGTGTCCTTCCCCCGGGCCGCACAGCCCTGGTCCGGCGGTCATCGTGGCGCATCCGCGGCGTAACGGCCCTGCCCCCGCCGGGCCGGGCGGACAAGTTCCCGCTCCGGCGCAGGACATTCCCCCCGTACGGCCGAACGGCCGCCGGGCCGGCCGCAGTCGGGTGAGCCGGAGCCGCTGGTCGGCGCGCCGTTGAGGTGACTTGTCTGAAGAACTGTTTCCTCGTGCCGTCGTTGTCACCGACGAGCCGCGGCCCGGCGTGCATCACGCGCGTCGGGCCGCGCTCGCCAGCGGGCTGAACCGGAAGGAGTCAGGAATGGGAGCGTCCACGCGCGGCATGGCCGGGAGGGAGCGGCGGGAACGGTTGCGCCGGACAGGACACCCGGAGCGGGCGGGCCGCCCGGAACCGGTGGATTCGCCCGTGCCGGTGACCCGGCGCGGCGCGCTGCGCGCCCTGTTCGCGGTGGGGGCGGTGGGCGGCACGGCCGGGGCGCTCTCCCCGATCGTGCGGGCCGGCGCCACCGGCCGCGAGGGCGACGACGGCAAGGGGGTCCTGTCGCCGGGGCCGCCGCAGGAGCTGCGGGACGTGTTCGACGAGGTGTACCGGGGCCGCCGCATCCGGGGCAGGACGGTGGGCGACTCCACCGAAGTGACCGTCGACGGCAGGCCGCTGCACCTCATGCGGCGGGCCGACGGCAGCTACCTCAGCATGGTCGACCACTACGAGTCGTACCCGACGCCCCTGGCGGTCGCGCGCGGCGCGGTCGACGAACTCGGTTCGGCCCAGCTGTCGTTGACCTCCATGCACCAGCTCTGACCGGGGAGGTTCCCGACTCGTGTACACGCGCAAGAACCAGAAGAACCTCACCGCGGCGGAGAAGCGGCGGTTCGTCTCCGCCGTACTGGAGGTCAAGCGATCCGGCCAGTACGACGACTTCGTCCGGACACACGGCGAGTACTACGTGCCGGACGGCTCGCAGGGGAAGCGGGTGGCACATATGGCACCCACCTTCTTCCCCTGGCACCGCCGTTTCGTGCTGGAATTCGAGCGCGCTCTCCAGGCGGTGGACCCCAGTGTCACCGTGCCGTACTGGGACTGGACGGCCGACCAGTCCCCGGCCGCCGGGCTCTGGGGGGACGACTTCCTCGGCGGCGACGGCCGGCGGTCCGACCAGCAGGTGATGACCGGGCCCTTCGCCTACCGCGAGGGGAACTGGGACATCACGGTCGGGGTGACCGAGAACCGGTTCCTGACGCGCGACTTCGGCCGCCACGCCCGCCCGGTGCCGCTGCCGAGCAGGGCCGATCTGGCCCGCGCGATGAACGAACCGCTGTACGACGCGGCCCCCTGGGACTCCACCGTGCCGCACGGCTTCCGCAACACCTTCGAGGGCTGGTCGGTCGGGAACGGGCCGGCCTGGCGCAACCACAACCTGGTGCACCGCTGGGTGGGCGGGGCGATGAACACCGCGACCTCGCCCAACGACCCGGTCTTCTGGCTGCACCACTCCTTCTGCGATCTGGTGTGGGACCGCTGGCAGAAGGCGCATCCGCACGCGGGATTCCTCCCCGCGCGGAAGCTCTCCCCGGGCGATCCGCAGAGCGGCCGGGTCTTCAGCCTGGACGAGCCGATGGAGCCGTGGGGCGTGAAGCCCTCGTCGATGCTGAGCCACGCGTCCCTCTACCGGTACGCCTGAGGACTCCACCGGTACGCCCGAGGCGGCCCCGCGTACGCCCGAGGCGGCTCCGTGGGCCCGAAGCTTCCCCCGGGCACGGCCTGAGGCGGCGTCCGGTGACGCCCGATGCGGCTCCCGCCCCCGGACACACCTGTGGCCACCCCCGCGGAGGGGGTGGCCACAGGTGGAGGGAGGTGCTGCCTCCCGTCGTCTCAGCTCGGCCGGACCGGTGAGCCGGTCTCTCAGTTGCCGTAGCCGTCGTCGCCGTAGCCACCGTGGCCGTGGTCGTGCTGGCTGGCGTTGACGCAGGTGTTGCCGAACGCCGGGTTGAGCAGACCGATGACGTTGACGGTGTTGCCGCAGAGGTTCACCGGGATGTGGACCGGGATCTGGACCTGGTTGCCGGAGATGACACCCGGGGAGCCGACAGCGGCACCCTGGGCTCCGGCGTCGGCGGCGGCCAGACCGGCGGAGCCGGCCAGGACGGCGCCGGTGCCCGCGAGTACGGCGGCGGCCTTCGCGATACGCGACATTGCGTTCTCCTTGGAACAGTGGAACGGGAACGGTGAACAATCGGGGTCAGCCGCAGGATTCACGGTCTGACGTGTCGTTCAACGCCGCAGCGCACCGGCGGTAACGGATGACGATCAAAGTCGCCGGGGGCGGGTGCGGGCCGGCGGGCTCAGCGGCGGACACCCGCCGGGCAGCGGACCGGGTCGGGCGATAGGCTCATTCGGGGCATTTGCGGCGTAACGCGTCCGGCGCCGCGCCCAGGCTCCGGCCGTGCCGATCGGGCAGCGTCCGAGCCCATCCGGCCGCACCCACTCCCACCTGGGCTTCTTCCGTGTTGCGCATAAGGCCGGGATAAAAGTTGAGTGGACCCGACTCAGGTCGGTTGACTCCGCAGGATCTGTCGTGCACTCTTGAGCCAGTTCCACTCAAGTCAGCTGGAGGATTCACCATGGCACGTGCGGTCGGCATCGACCTGGGCACGACTAACTCCGTCGTCAGCGTTCTCGAAGGCGGCGAGCCCACCGTCATCACCAACGCCGAAGGCGCCAGGACCACGCCGTCCGTCGTCGCCTTCGCCAAGAACGGCGAGGTGCTCGTCGGCGAGGTCGCCAAGCGCCAGGCAGTCACGAACGTCGACAGGACCATCCGGTCGGTCAAGCGCCACATGGGCACCGACTGGAAGATCGACCTGGACGGCAAGAGCTTCAACCCGCAGCAGATGAGCGCCTTCATCCTGCAGAAGCTGAAGCGTGACGCCGAGTCGTACCTGGGCGAGAAGGTCACCGACGCGGTGATCACCGTCCCGGCGTACTTCAACGACTCCGAGCGCCAGGCGACGAAGGAGGCCGGCGAGATCGCGGGTCTGAACGTCCTGCGCATCGTCAACGAGCCGACCGCCGCCGCCCTGGCGTACGGGCTCGACAAGGACGACCAGACCATCCTCGTCTTCGACCTCGGCGGCGGCACCTTCGACGTGTCGCTCCTGGAGATCGGCGACGGCGTGGTCGAGGTCAAGGCCACCAACGGTGACAACCACCTCGGTGGTGACGACTGGGACCAGCGCGTCGTCGACTACCTGGTGAAGCAGTTCTCCAACGGCCACGGCGTGGACCTGTCCAAGGACAAGATGGCTCTCCAGCGTCTCCGCGAGGCCGCGGAGAAGGCGAAGATCGAGCTGTCGTCCTCGACGGAGACCACGATCAACCTGCCGTACATCACGGCGTCGGCCGAGGGCCCGCTGCACCTGGACGAGAAGCTCACGCGCTCGCAGTTCCAGCAGCTCACCGCCGATCTGCTGGACCGCTGCAAGAGCCCCTTCCACAACGTCATCAAGGACGCGGGCATCCAGCTCTCCGAGATCGACCACGTCGTTCTCGTCGGTGGCTCGACCCGTATGCCGGCCGTCGCCGAGCTCGTCAAGGAGCTGACCGGTGGCCAGGACGCCAACAAGGGTGTGAACCCGGACGAGGTCGTCGCGATCGGCGCCTCGCTCCAGGCCGGTGTCCTCAAGGGCGAGGTCAAGGACGTCCTGCTGCTCGACGTGACGCCGCTCTCCCTCGGTATCGAGACCAAGGGAGGGATCATGACCAAGCTCATCGAGCGCAACACCACGATCCCGACCAAGCGCTCCGAGATCTTCACGACGGCCGAGGACAACCAGCCGTCCGTGCAGATCCAGGTCTACCAGGGCGAGCGCGAGATCGCGGCGTACAACAAGAAGCTCGGGATGTTCGAGCTGACCGGTCTGCCGCCGGCCCCGCGCGGTGTGCCGCAGATCGAGGTCGCCTTCGACATCGACGCCAACGGCATCATGCACGTCGCTGCCAAGGACCTCGGCACCGGCAAGGAGCAGAAGATGACCGTCACCGGTGGCTCCTCGCTGCCGAAGGACGAGGTCAACCGGATGCGCGAAGAGGCCGAGCAGTACGCGGACGAGGACCACAAGCGCCGCGAGGCCGCCGAGTCGCGCAACCAGGGCGAGCAGCTCGTCTACCAGACCGAGAAGTTCCTCAAGGACAACGAGGACAAGGTCCCGGGCGACGTCAAGACCGAGGTCGAGGAGGCCCTCACCGAGCTGAAGGAGAAGCTCAAGGGTGAGGACACCGCCGAGATCCGTACGGCCACCGAGAAGGTCGCCGCGGTCTCGCAGAAGCTCGGCCAGGCGATGTACGCGAACGCCGAGGGCGCCGCTGCCGCCGGCGGTGCGCCGGGCGGCGAGGGCACCGAGCAGGCGTCCGAGGCGCCTGACGACGTGGTCGACGCCGAGATCGTGGACGACGAGAAGGACGGCCGTCAGGGAGGCGCCGCATGACGGAGGAGACTCCGGGCTTTGAAGAGGAGCCCGACGTCCCCTCCGGCGCGACCTCCGAAGACGCCGCGCCGAAGGCCGCCGGGTCCGACTCCGCGAAGGAGTCGGAGCCGGCGGCCCCGGCAGGGGACGCACAGAGCAGCCGGGACGGTCAGGGCGGTCGGGACGGTCAGGACATCGCGCTGACGGCTCAGCTGGACCAGGTCCGCACCGCGCTCAGCGAGCGCACCGGGGACCTCCAGCGGCTCCAGGCGGAGTACCAGAACTACCGCCGCCGGGTGGAGCGGGACCGGGTCCAGGTCAAGGAGGTCGCCGTCGCGACCCTCCTCGCCGAACTCCTCCCGACGCTCGACGACATCGGCCGCGCCCGGGAGCACGGCGAACTGGTCGGCGGCTTCAAGTCGGTGGCCGAATCGCTGGAGACGGTCGCCGCGAAGATGGGCCTCCAGCAGTTCGGCAAGGAGGGCGAGCCCTTCGACCCGACGATCCACGAGGCCCTGATGCACTCGTACGCGCCGGACATCACCGAGGACACGTGCGTGGCGATCCTGCAGCCGGGGTACCGGTTCGGCGAGCGCACCATCCGCCCCGCGCGAGTCGCGGTGGCCGAGCCCCAGCCGGGCGCGCAGGCCAAGGACGAGGCGCCGGACGAGGAGAGCGGTGGCCCGGACGAGGGCTGACGCCAGGAGCAGTGGCGACCGGAGTACCGGGAGCACCTGGGATGTCGGGAGCACCCGGAGTGTCGGGAGCGACCGGAATATCGGTAGTGACCTGAGTATCGGGAGTGACCTGAGTATCAGGAGCGAACGGAAGGAGGGACGTCGGGGATGAGCACCAAGGACTTCGTCGAGAAGGACTACTACAAGGTTCTCGGCGTCCCGAAGGACGCCACCGAGGCCGAGATCAAGAAGGCGTACCGGAAGCTCGCGCGCGAGCTGCACCCGGACGCCAACAAGAACGACGCCAAGGCCGAGGAGCGGTTCAAGGAGGTCTCCGAGGCGAACGATGTCCTCGGCGACCCCAAGAAGCGCAAGGAGTACGACGACGCGCGTGCTCTCTTCGGCAACGGCGGATACCGGCCAGGACCCGGAGCCGGCGGCGGCGGTTCGTTCAACTTCGACCTGGGGGACCTCTTCGGAGGTGCACCGGGCGGAGGAGCGGGCCAGCCGGGCGGCGCGGGCGGATTCGGCGGCGGCCTGGGGGACGTGTTCGGCGGGCTGTTCAACCGGGGCGGTCCCGGTACCACCCGCACCCAGCCGCGCCGCGGCCAGGACATCGAGTCCGAGGTGACGCTCAGCTTCACCGAGGCGGTCGACGGGGCCACGGTCCCGCTGCGGATGTCCAGCCAGGCGCCCTGCAAGGCGTGTTCGGGCACCGGCGACAAGAACGGCACACCGCGGGTCTGCCCGACCTGCGTCGGCACCGGCCAGGTGTCGCGCGGCAGCGGCGGCGGTTTCTCACTGACCGACCCGTGCGTGGACTGCAAGGGCCGCGGACTCATCGCCGAGAACCCGTGCGAGGTCTGCAAGGGCTCCGGGCGGGCCAAGTCCTCCCGGACCATGCAGGTCCGGATCCCGGCGGGTGTCTCCGACGGGCAGCGAATCAGGCTGCGCGGCAAGGGCACCCCGGGCGAGCAGGGCGGCCCGGCCGGTGACCTCTATGTGATCGTCCATGTCGACGCCCACCCGGTCTTCGGCCGCAGGGGCGACAACCTCACCGTCACCGTGCCCGTCAGCTTCACGGAGGCGGCACTCGGCGGCGAGATCAAGGTACCGACGCTCGGCGGCCCCCCGGTCACGCTGAAACTGCCCGCGGGTACGCCCAACGGCCGTACGATGCGGGCCCGGGGCAAGGGCGCCGTACGCAAGGACGGCACCCGCGGGGACCTGCTGGTCACCGTCGAGGTCGCCGTGCCGGCGGACCTCAGCGACAAGGCACGTGAGTCGCTGGAGACCTACCGCGACGCGACCGCGGGCCACGACCCGCGCGCGGAGCTCTTCCAGGCCGTGAAGGGAGCTTGAGATGAATGGCCGCCGAGGACGCCGTGACCCCTCCATGGGTTACGAACTGACCGACGAGACCCCCGTGTACGTCATCTCGGTCGCCGCTCAGCTCTCGGGCCTGCACCCGCAGACCCTGCGCCAGTACGACCGTCTCGGCCTGGTCTCACCGGGCCGGACGGCCGGGCGCGGCCGGCGGTACTCGGCCCAGGACATCCAGCTGCTCCGTACGGTGCAGCAGCTGTCCCAGGACGAGGGCATCAACCTCGCGGGCATCAAGCGCATCATCGAACTGGAGCACCAGGTCGCCGCACTCCAGTCCAGGATCGCCGAGCTGTCGGCGGCGGTGGACGGCGCGGCGGTCGCCATGCAGCAGCGCGAGGCGCAGGTCCATGCCTCGTACCGCCGCGACCTGGTCCCGTACCAGGACGTCCAGCAGACCAGTGCCCTGGTGGTCTGGCGGCCGCGGCCGAAGCGGACGCCCGAGTAGGGCACTTGAACAGGCCGGACAGCCTTTCCGAGGGCCGTCACCCCGCCCGGGGTGGCGGCCCTCAGGCGTGTGCGCGGCTGTCGAGCATCCCGGACTGGGCGATGCGGACGCCGAGTTGGACCCGGTTGGTGGTGCCGAGCACGGTGGAGAGGTGCGCGATGTGCGTACGGCAGGTACGGACGCTGATGCCGAGCCGTTTGGCGACGGCTTCGTCGGGGTGCCCCTCGCTGAGCAGCCGGGCGACGGCGTACTGGCGCTCGGAGACGCCCGCTTCGGCGGGTACGGGCGGCGCGGGTTCGTTGAGGGGGATGCCCTGGCGCCAGAACCGCTCGAAGACGGTGGCGAGGTACTCGATCAGCGCGGGGTGGCGCAGCTCCAGGGCGGTGGTGCGGTCGGCGCTCGCGGGGATGAAGGCGACCGAGCGGTCGAAGATGATCAGGCGCTCGGGGATGTCGTCCAGGCTGCGGATCTCGATGGAGCCGCCCATCTGCTTCAGGTAGTCGCGCAGTCCGGGGCTGTGCAGGGTCGCGCGCTGGTAGAGGGTGCGCATATGGGCGCCGCGTTCGCGCAGCGCGAGATCTCTGGGCAGTGCGGTGGGGCGCGGCGCTGCGCGGGGGGGGCCCGGGGGGCGGGAGCACAAGGAGGGGGGGGCGGCGGCCGGGGGGGGGGGGGGGGGCCGGGGTGTGAGTGGGGTGGA
>NZ_JBHYWP010000120.1:0-22293 GCF_042751845.1 Streptomyces sp. NPDC059398
GGGCCTGAGCCGGGCCTGGGCCGGGGGGGGGGCCCGAGCGCGCGCGCGCCCCCGCGCGCGCGACCCCCCCCGCGCGCGCGCGGCCGGGGGCCCGGCCCACCCCCCCGGCCCGGGACCGGCACCCCCTCGGCCACGATCCGCGCCAGCACCCGCTCCGCCATCGACTCCCCGGGCCACGCCCCACCCGGTCCACCCGGCCTGCCCGGCACCCTGTCCGACTCGACCCGCCGCGATCCGCCCGGCCCTGTCCGCCCACGCTCGTCCGACACACCGCCCGGCCCGGCGGGCTCTCCGCTTCCGTTCCGGCCGTCGAGCGTGCGGCCCAGGGCCCGCAACTCGGCGGTGAGCCGCGGATCCGGATCACGCCGTCCGCACGCACCTTTGTCGCGCATGTCCCGCGTCACTTCTGACACCGCCTCACGCCCTGACATTTTTCACGCCCTGGCATCCCTGACACCCTTCACGTTCACGGCTCCCTTCACGTTCACGACTCCGTCCACGTCCACCACTCCGTCCACGTCCCCGCTCAGTCGTCCGTCCCGGGACCCCTCTACGTCCCGGACCCCCTTCAAGTGCTTCGCGCCCCTCGCGCGCTGCCGCTCCTCCGCTCGCTCCCGCGTCCGTTCCCACGCACCGTCCCGTTCCCGTGCCCGTTCCCCTCCTCGTCCGGCGGACGGCTGCTCTCCGGTGGCGGAAGCAGTTTGCTCAGCTTCTTCAGGGCTCGGTTCAGCCGGGACTTCACCGTGCCCCGTGGCCAGCCCAGCGCCTGCGCCGTCTCCGCCTCGTCCATCTCCAGCAGATAGCGGTACGTCACAGCGAGCCGCTGCTCGGTGCTGAGCCGGTCCAGTGCCGCCAGCAGCAGCGCACGGCGCTCCTGCCGCAGCGCGGCCACTGCGGGGTCCGCCGACTCCGGTATCAGTGGCTCCGCCTCCGCCAGTGCGGCCTCGCGGCGTGCGGCTGATCGCAGTCGTCCCGCCGAGCGCAGTGTGTTCCGCGTCTCGTTCATGACGATCCGTAGCAGCCAGGGACGGAACGACGCGCCCGGCTTGAAGTCCGCCAGTGCCCGGTAGGCCTTGAAGAAGGCCGACTGCACCACGTCCTCCGCCTCCGCGCCCGCCCCGAACGCGGTCGCCGCGCGTAACGCGATCCCCGTGTACGCGCGCACCAGCTCGGCGTACGCCTGGGCGTCTCCTGCCCGCACGCGCGCGATCACTCCGGCCTCGTCCACCGCTGCGGTGTCCGTGCCGGTCCCGTCCACCACTGTGGTGTCCGTGCCGGCCTCGTCCACCGCCGTGTCCGTGGCCGTGTCTCTCTCTGTGGCCCCGTCGGCAACGGCGACGTGGCTCCCCTCCCGCGTTCTCACATCTTTCATACACCGCGCGACGGAGATCGGTTCCGCACCTGAGAGAATGCTGTACATGGCCTCAGACCGTCCCCGGGTGCTCTCCGGGATCCAGCCCACGTCAGGCTCGTTCCACCTCGGCAACTACCTCGGCGCCGTGCGCCAGTGGGTAGCCCTGCAGGAGTCGCACGACGCGTACTACATGGTCGTCGATCTGCACGCGATCACCGTCCCGCAGGACCCCGCCGAACTGCGGGCGAACACCCGGCTCGCCGCCGCCCAGCTCCTCGCGTCCGGTATCGACCCCGAGCGGTGCACGCTCTTCGTGCAGAGCCATGTGCCGGAGCACGCCCAGCTCGGCTGGGTCATGAACTGCCTGGCCGGCTTCGGCGAGGCCAGCCGGATGACCCAGTTCAAGGACAAGTCGGCCAAGCAGGGCGCCGACCGTGCGACCGTCGGCCTCTTCACGTACCCCATCCTTCAGGTCGCCGACATCCTGCTCTACCAGGCCAACCAGGTCCCCGTGGGTGAGGACCAGCGCCAGCACGTCGAGCTGACCCGGGACCTCGCCGACCGGTTCAACAGCCGGTTCGGTGCGACCTTCACGGTTCCGGAGCCGTACATCCTCAAGGAGACGGCGAAGATCTACGACCTCCAGGACCCCTCGGCCAAGATGAGCAAGTCGGCTGCCTCGCCCAAGGGCCTGATCAGCCTGCTCGACGAGCCGAAGGTCTCCGTGAAGAAGGTCAAGAGCGCGGTGACCGACACCGACACGGTGATCCGCTACGACCCGGTGGCGAAGCCCGGCGTGTCGAACCTGCTGACCATCAACTCGACGCTCACCGGCACGAGCATCGCCGACCTGGAGCAGCAGTACGAGGGCAAGATGTACGGCGCGCTCAAGACCGATCTGGCCGAGATCGTCGCCGACTTCGTCACACCGTTCAGGACCCGCACCCAGGAGTACCTGGACGACCCGGAGACGCTGGACTCGCTTCTCGCCAAAGGGGCGGAGAAGGCCCGTACGGTCGCCGCCGAGACGCTGGCCCAGGCGTACGAACGACTGGGGTTCCTGCCCGCCAAGCACTGACCCCGGGGCCTGTGACCTTGGACTCTGGTCAGAGGGTCGGGGGCCCGCCACACTGCTCGCATAATGGTCCGGCAGGCATCCGGAAGCATCAGGCAGCGCATCCGACAGCGGAGGAGAACGACGTGGGGACCGTAACGCTCGGCGTTTCGATCGCGGTCCCGGAGCCGTACGGCAGCCTGCTCCAGAAGCAGCGCGCGGGCTTCGGGGACTCTGCCGCGCACGGCATCCCGACCCACGTCACCCTCGTCCCGCCCACGGAGGCCGACGCCGCGTCGCTGCCCGCGATCGAGGCCCATCTCGCCTCGGTCGCCGCCGCCAACCGGGCGTTCCCGATGCGGCTGTACGGGACGGGCACGTTCCGCCCGCTCTCACCGGTCGTCTTCGTCCAGGTGGTGACGGGCGGTTCGGCCTGTTCCTGGCTTCAGCAGCAGATCAGGGACGCCTCGGGGCCGCTCGTGCGTGAGCTGCAGTTTCCGTACCACCCGCATGTGACGGTCGCGCACGCCATCTCGGACGAGGAGATGGACCGGGCGTACGAGGCGCTCGCCGCTTTCGAGGCGACCTGGACCTGCGGCTCCTTCGCGCTGTACGAGCAGGGGGCGGACGGCGTGTGGCGGAAGCTGCGCGAGTACGTGTTCGGCGGCGGGGGTGGTGTGGTCCCCGGGCCGAGCGTCTCGCGCGAAGCACCCGCCGCGCCGTCCATCCCCTGAGGCCCGCGCCGCCCGTTTCCTGAGGTCCGCTCCGGCCGGGGCTCCGGACGGACGGGCTCCGCTCAGACCGGGAGCCGCCTGAACAGCGGCCTCGGGACGTGCCGGACGGCCGACATCACCAGCCGCAGCGCACCCGGCACCCAGACGGTCTCCGACCGGCGGCGCAGCCCCGTCTCGATGGCCAGCGCCACCGCCTCCGGCGTGGTGGCCAGCGGAGCCTCCTCAAGCCCCGTCGTCATCTTCGAGCGGACGAAGCCGGGGCGCACCACCATCACATGGACACCGGTCCCGTGCAGGGCGTCGCCGAGTCCCTGGGCGAACGCGTCGAGGCCCGCCTTGCTCGATCCGTAGATGAAGTTGGCCCGGCGGGCACGCTCGCCCGCCACCGACGAGAGCACCACCAGGGAGCCGTGGCCCTGTCCCTGGAGCGCTTTCGCGCAGATCAGGCCGGCGGAGACCGCACCGGTGTAGTTGGTCTGCGCGACTCTGACCGCCGACAGCGGGGCGCTCTCGTCGCGTGCCTGATCGCCCAGCAGGCCGAAGGCGAGCAGCACCATGTCGATGTCGCCCTCCGCGAACACCTTGCCCAGCGTCTCCTCGTGGGAGGCCGGGTCCAGGGCGTCGAAATCGGCCGTACGGACCTCCGCGCCCAGGGTGCGGAGGTGTTCGGCCGCCGCGTCGAGTGCGGGGGACGGGCGGCCGGCCAGCCAGACCGTCCTGGTACGGCGGGTCACCAGGCGGCGGGCCGTGGCCAGCGCGATCTCGGACGTACCGCCGAGGATCAGCAGGGACTGGGGGGCACCGAATGCGTCTTTCATGGCTGCTTCCTCGGGTCGGGTTACGGGTTACGGGAGTCGGGGTTCGGGAGTCGGGGTTCGGGCTCGCGGTCGGAGGGTGTGGGGCAGGGGCTGAGGGGCGGGGCAGGGCGTGGCGCTCCGTCAGAGGCCCAGGCGGCGGGAGAGGTCGGATGTGAACACCGCACCCGGGTCGAGTTCCGCACGCAGCGACCGGAACTCCCCGAGCCGCGGGTACATCGCGGCCAGCAGCTCCGGGCGCAGCCGGGAGTCCTTCGCCAGGTAGACACGGCCGCCCGCCCCCGCCACCTCCTCGTCCAGGGTGTCGAGGAACGCCCCGAGTCCGCCGAGGTTCGCCGGGATGTCCAGGGCGAGCGTCCACCCCGGCACCGGGAACGAGAGCCAGCCCGGGTCGGCCTCGCCGAAGCGCTTCAGCACCGCGAGGAACGAGGGGCAGCGGCGCCGGGAGATACGCCCCACGATGCGGCGCAGGGTCTCCTCCTGCCCGTACCCGACGACGAACTGGTACTGGACGAAGCCGCCGCGCCCGTAGACCCGGTTCCAGTGCGGGACCCCGTCGAGCGGGTGGAAGAAGGAGGCGAGCCGCTGGATCTGCCCGGTGCGCAGCCGGGGCGCCCTGCGGTACCAGAGTTCGTTGAAGAGCGAGACGGAGGTACGGCCCAGCAGGCCTTCCGGGACGAAGGAGGGGGGCGCGGGGAGTGTGGCGGGGCGGAAGGCCAGCGGCGCGCGCCGCAGGCGGGCCGGGAGCGCGTCGAGGGGCGCGTGGTCGCCGCGGGTCAGCACCGAGCGCCCGGTGGCGGCGCCGCGGGCCAGCAGATCGATCCAGGCCACCGAGTAGCGGTAGCGGTGGTCGGTCGCCGTGAGACGGGCCATCAGGTCGTCGAGATCGGTGGCCCGCTCGGTGTCCACCGACATCAGGGACGTGCCCACCGGCAGAAGCTGCACCGTCGCGGTGAGGATGGCGCCGGTCAGCCCCATCCCGCCGGCCGTCGCGTCGAACAGCGCGGTGCCGGGTACGGCCGTGTGCACCGTGCCGTCCGCCGTGAGCAGTTCGAGCGAGCGGACATGGCGGGTGAAGGAGCCCGACACATGGTGGTTCTTGCCGTGGATGTCGGCGCCGATCGCGCCGCCCACCGTGACATATCTGGTCCCCGGGGTCACCGGCACGAACCAGCCCAGCGGCAGCAGCACCTCCATCAGCCGGTGCAGGCTCACCCCCGCGTCGCAGACCACGGTGCCGGTGTGGGCGTCGATGGAGTGGATCCGGTCGAGACCTGTCATGTCGAGCACGGCGCCGCCCGCGTTCTGCGCGGCGTCACCGTAGGCCCGGCCCAGCCCGCGCGGGATCGAGCCGCGTGCCCCGCAGCCGAGCACCGCTGCCGCCGCCTCCTCGTACGTACGCGGGCGGACCAGCAGCGACGTCGTCGGCGCGGTACGGCCCCAGCCCGTCACCGAGCCCACCGAACTCATGGCCCCCAGGGAGCGGACCGGGCTCCCGCCGCGCACCGGGTTCCCTCCGCGCGCCGGGCTCCCTCCGCGCACCGCGGTCACGGAGTGTGCCGGATTGGTGGGGCTCGCCGGGCTCGCGGGCGTGGTGCCGCGCGCTGACGCGGTGGTTTCGGCAGACATGGAAGAGACCGTATCGCCCGGATGCGAGGGGAAATGGGTGATTGAGGGAGTGTCAACCAGTATGGCCGTGATTATCGGGCAATGTCATATAAGAGCCTTCCCGTCGTGGAGAGGGCTGTGCGGAAGTCAGCGGAACCATCAGCGGAGAGAGGTGAGGCAGTGCGGTCCATAGAAACCGATCGCCGGCTTCTGTCGGCGATACGCGACTGCGGTACTGATCCACGGGTGGGCGGCGCCGCGCGCGCCCTCTCCCTCAGCGGGGAACACGGCGCGCTCTGGCTCGCCGCCGGACTCACCGGCGCGGTCGCCGACCGTGAGCGGCGCACCGCCTGGTTACGGGCCACCGCGCTGATCGGCACGGCCCATCTCGTGAGCATGGGCGTCAAGCGGGTGGTGCGCAGACCCCGCCCCCGGCCCGCGGCAGGGCCGCCGCCCCTCGTCCGCACCGCCGGACGGCACTCCTTCCCCAGCTCGCACGCCTCGTCGGCGGTGGCCGCCGCCGTCGCCTTCGGCGCGCTGCGCCCCGCGGGCCGCCGTCTCGTCACGCCGCTCGCCGCCGCGATGTGTGTCTCCCGGCTGGTCGTCGGCGTCCACTACCCGACCGATGTCGCCGCGGGGGCACTGCTCGGCGGGGTCACCGCCGGGCTCGGCGCCAAATGGATGCGAGGCACCTATGTCCGACCTCTCTGACGTCTCCCGGATCACCCAGTTCCCCGAGCGCGAGCCCGTCGCCCAGCTGCCGCTGCTCCCCGAGCGCGAGCCCGTCGCCCAGCTGCCGCTGCTCCCCGAGCGCGAGCCCGTCGCCCAGCTGCCGCCGCTCCCCGAGGGCGGCCCCGTCGCCGAGGGCCCGCCGAGACCTCCGCCGCTCGCCGTTCCCGGCCGGCCCGGGGCGCTCGGGCTGCCGCTGGGGCTGCTCAGGACCGCCCGCCCCCGGCAGTGGGTCAAGAACGTCCTGGTCGCCGCCGCGCCCGCCGCCGCCGGAGAGCCGCTCTCCCGGGGTGCCGTCACCCAACTGGGTCTCATATTCGTGCTGTTCACGGCCGCCGCGTCCGCCGTGTACCTGGTCAACGACGCCCGGGACGCCGAGGCCGACCGGGCCCATCCGGTCAAGTGCCTGCGCCCGGTGGCGGCCGGACAGGTGCCCGTACCCGTCGCCTACGCCGCCGGCGCCCTGCTCGCCGTGGCGGCCACCACCGCAGCCGCCGTCCTCTGCAACGGCATGACGGCCGCGCTGCTCTGCGCGTACATCGTGATGCAACTCGCCTACTGCGTCAGCCTGAAGCACATCCTGGTCGTCGACCTGACCGTGGTCACCACCGGATTCCTGATGCGCGCCATGATCGGCGGGGTGGCGCTCGGCATTCCGCTCTCGCGCTGGTTCCTGATCACCGCCGGGTTCGGCGCGCTCTTCATGGTCGGCGCCAAGCGCTACTCCGAGGCCGTCCAGATGGAGGGCGACGGACGGACCCGCGCCCTGCTCTCCGAGTACACCACCGGATATCTGCGCTTCGTCTGGCAGCTGGCCTCCGGTGTCGCCGTGCTCGCCTACTGCCTCTGGGCGATGGAGAGCAGCGGACCGCCCGGCGCCGGTCTGCTGCCCTGGCGCCAGCTGTCGATGGTCCCCTTCATCCTCTCCATCCTGCGGTACGCCGTCTTCGCCGACCGCGGCGCCGCCGGAGCCCCCGAGGACGTCATCCTGGGCGACCGCGCGCTCGCCGTGATCGCAGTCGCCTGGATCGCCATGTACGCGCTCGCGGTCGCCCGTCTGTGAGGGACGGCCCGGACGGCCAGCCGGACGTGAGGCGGTACGGGAGGGGTGGACCATGACCGGAAGGGTGCGCCATGACTGTCGGACGCCGTGAGATCGCGGGCTTCGCGCTCGCCGGACTCTGCGCGTACGCCGCCGACCTGGGCCTCTTCGTCGCCCTGCGGAGCGGCGCCGGATGGGGGCCGATCAGCGCCAAGTCGGTCTCCTTCCTGGCCGGCTGCACGGTCGCCTACCTCGGCAACGCCTTCGGCACCTACCGCGGGCGGCGGGTCGGCTGGCGCGAGTACACCGTCTTCTTCGGGGTGAACATCGCGGGCGCCGCCGTCCAGCTGCTCTGTCTCGCCGTCTCGCACTACGTGCTCGGGCTGACGTCCCCGCGCGCGGACACCGTCTCCGGGGCGGTCGTCGGCATGGCACTCGCCACCTGCCTGCGCTTCTGGGGGACGAGGACGCTGGTTTTCGGTGGTGAGGGTAGGCGTACGCCATGGACTGGCTGACGAAGCTCCCCGGAATCGGCCCATGGGTGGCACGGGCGACGCGCACCCATGCGTGGCGCTCGTACGAGACCCTCGGCAGGGTGCACTGGACGAGGCTCGCGGCCGCGATCACCTTCACCAGTTTCCTGGCGCTCTTCCCGCTGATCACGGTCGGTGCCGCGATCGGCGCCGCCCTGCTCACCCCCTCCCGGCTGCACTCCCTGCAGAGCGCGCTGGCCCGCCAGGTGCCCGGGATCTCGGACCAGCTGGACCTCAACACGCTGGTGCAGAACGCGGGCACGGTCGGAGTGGTCGCCGGAGCGGCGCTGCTCTTCACCGGTATCGGCTGGGTCGGCTCGATGCGGGACTGTCTGCGTGCGGTGTGGGAGCTGGACAACGCGGACGAGGGCAACGTCATCGTGCGCAAGCTCAAGGACGGGGGGATCCTGCTCGGGACGGGCGGCGCCGTGCTCGTCTCGTTCGGCGCGTCGGCCGTCGGTTCCAGCGCGGTCCACTGGACGGCCCGGCACATCGGCATCACGGACACCGGCTGGGGCAGCGTGCTCCTCCAGGGCGTGGCGTTCGCACTGGCCGTACTCGCCGACTTCCTGGTGCTCCTGTACGTACTGACCCTGCTGCCCGGGGTCGAGCCGCCCCGCCGCCGGCTGATCACCGCGGGACTCATCGGCGCCTTCGGCTTCGAACTGCTCAAGCTGCTGCTCAGCGGCTATATCCAGGGCGTCGCGTCGAAGAGCATGTACGGCGCCTTCGGCGTCCCCGTCGCGCTGCTGCTGTGGATCAGCTTCACGGTGAAACTGCTCCTCTACTGCGCGGCCTGGACCGCGACGGGGCACTCCGACGACGAGGAGATCAGCGACGTGGAAAACGTCGTACCAGATCCGGCAGCGGCCAGCGGCGGTTCACCAGGAACACCCCGGCCGCCAACAGGAGCAACGCCCCTGCGCTGATCGCCAGGGCGGTGCCCATCCCGCTGGAGCCGCCCTTCTGCGCTCCGGCGGCCGGTGCGGAGCCCTTGGTGCCCCCGGTCCCGGCGCCGTCCCTGCCGTCGTGTCCGGCGCCGCCGCTCTTCGCCGCGCCACCGGACTGCCCCGCCGCGGAGCTGCCGGGCGCGACCAGTTCGCCGACCGGCGTGACCTTGCCCTCGGACGCGAAGCCCCAGTCGAGCAGCCGGGCCGCCTCCTTGTAGACCGCCTGGCTCTCGGTCGGACGGGGCTTCATGACGGTGACGAGCAGCACATGGCCGCCGCGCTCGGCGACCGCGGTGTAGGTGGCGCCCGCGTGGGTGGTGTTGCCGTTCTTGACGCCCGCGATGCCCTTGTACTGGGTGACGCCGTCGGCGCCGGTCAGCAGGCGGTTGGTGTTCTGGATCCCGAAGGTCTCGCGCTTCTTGCCCTTCTTCTGCTCGCCGGGGAACTGCGCGGTCGCCGTCGAGCAGTAGGTACGGAAGTCCTTCTTCTGCAGCCCGCTGCGGGCGAAGAGCGTCAGGTCGTACGCGCTGGAGACCTGGCCGGGCTCGTCGTACCCGTCCGGCGAGACCACATGGGTGTCGAGGGCGCGGAGGTCGTCGGCGTGCGCCTGCATGTCGCGGACGGTCTTCGGTACGCCGTGGTTCATCGCGGCCAGCACATGGACGGCGTCGTTCCCGGAGCGGAGGAAGACCCCGAGCCACAGGTCGTGGACCGTGTAGGTGAGGTTCTCCTTGATGCCGACCAGGCTGCTGCCCTCGCCCATGCCCGCGAGGTCGGACGGCGCCACCTTGTGGGTCATGTCCGCCGGGAACTTCGGCAGGAGGGTGTCCGCGAGCAGCATCTTGAGGGTGGACGCCGGGGCGAGCCGCCGGTGGGCGTCGTGCGAGGCGAGGACATCGCCGGACTCGGCGTCGGCCACGATCCAGGACTCACCGGAGAGCTTCTTCGGCAGGGCAGGTGCGCCGGGGCCGGGCTCCACCTGGGTGCCGGTCCTGGCGAGCCGCGCCCCGCCGATCTCCGACCGTGCGGTCTTCGCGTCCCCGGAGGTCTTTCCGTCCCCGGAGGTCTTCGCGTCCCCGGAGGTCTTCGGCGTACCGGTGGCGGACGGTTTCGGGCCCGTCGCGGTCGCGGCCGACGCGGGCACGGCGCAGAGGGCGGGCAGCAACGCGGCGGATATGAGCGTCAGTACGGTCCTTTTCGCGCTCTTTCCAGCGCTCTTTCCGGCGGATTTCTGAACGGAATTGTCAACGGACTTCTCAGCGGCAGGCACGGTGGTGAAATTACAGGCAGATCACAGGGGACCGACACCGTGGGGTGGCCCGCCCGGCCGCGCGCGGGTAACCCCTACGCGGCGGCCCGCCGGTGCGCCCGGACACCCCGGAGACCCAGCACCCCGATGACCGTGCCCAGGATGAACGAGACGATGGCGAGCGCCAGGTGGATCCAGAGGTAGGCGGTGGGTTTGCCGTCGTCGAACGCGAGCCCGCTCGCGTCCTTGAACAGGTTCTTCGCGAAGGTGATCCAGACCACCCACGACCACACGCCGAACGCTGCGAGGAACCAGGAGGCGGTGCGGTTGAGTTTCATGGGGCGTCGTCCTTCGCGGCCGGTGGGGGTGTTCCTGCCAGTATGTGACCCCGCCGCGAGCGGCCGGCCGATGGGGTACGCCCGGGGGTACGGAGCACGTCCCGCCGGGCCCGGACCTGCAGGCCGGAGCAGGTGCGGCCCTTGATGAAAGTTGCCTAACAACTTGGCCTACGTGAAGATTTTCTCTTCCACGTGTGAAAGTCGTGTGGTTGGGTTGGCGCCGACTTGGGTCTGACGTGCGCCGGTCCGCGCGTCCACGGGTGGGTTGAGGGGTACAGCACAATGCGTTCGATCCGAATGCGGATTCTGGCGATATGCGTCGTTCTGGCGTGTGCCGGTGTCGGCGCTTGGCAGTTGCTTCCCGACGACGGCGGCAAGAAGAAACCCATTGTCATCGGAACCACCGACGTCGTCTCCTCGCTGGACCCGGCCCAGGCGTACGACGCCGGCTCCTGGGCCCTCTACAGCGGGCTCTTCCAGTCGCTGATGTCGTTCAACGTCGGTTCCTCCACCCCGGTCCCGGATGCCGCGCGCAGCTGTGAGTTCACCGATGACGCGCTGCGTACCTTCACCTGCACCATGCGTGACGACCTGACGTTCTCGAACGGCCACAAGGTCACGGCGGAGGACGCGGCATTCTCCTTCAACCGGGTGCTGCGGATGAAGGGGAACGGCCCGGCCCCGCTGTACCCCACGCTCAAGAACGTCGACGCGTCGGGCGACAAGGTCGTCTTCCACCTCAAGTCCCGTGACGCCACCTTCGCGTCGAAGATCGCGACCGGCGGCGGCGCCATCGTCGACCACACCGCGTACCCGGCGGACAAGGGCCGCAAGGGCGGTACGGTCGTGGGCTCCGGGCCCTATGTGCTGAAGTCCTACAAGAGCGGCGTCAGCGCCGTCCTGGAACCGAACCCGAAGTACAAGGGCCTGATCAAGAAGACCGGCGTTCCGGTCGAGATCCACTACTTCAAGCAGCCCGCGCAGCTCGACGCCGCCTGGAAGCACAAGACCATCGACGTCGCGCACCGGGTGATGACGCCCGACACGCTGGCGAAGCTCTCGCCCAGTGACCCGGACGCCCATGTCAGCGAGGCGACCGGCAGCGAGACCCGCAACCTGGTCTTCAACGTCCGCAAGAGTTCGGCGCTCGCCGACACCAGGCTCCGCCGGGCGGCGGCCGACCTGGTCGACCGGGCGCAGCTGTCCGAGAAGGTCTACAACGGCACGGTCGAACCGCTCTACTCGCTGATCCCGCAGGGCTTCACCGGCCACACCACCGCCTTCTTCGACGCCTACCCGAAGGTCGATGTGGCGGCGGCCCGGCAGCTGGTCCAGCAGGCCGGTGTGCAGACCCCGGTGCACTTCACCTACGCGTACTCCAGCACGAACGTCACCGACGAGGAGGCGCGGATGCTGAAGACGCAGCTGGAGAAGGGCGGCCTCTTCAAGGTCGAGCTCAAGGGGATGACGGACTGGACGAAGTTCCAGGACGACTACCGGCTCGGCAAGTTCGACGCGTACGCGGTCGGCTGGATCGCGGACTACCCGGACGCCGACAACTACGCGCAGCCCCTGGTCGGCACCGGCAACAGCCTCTTCAACGGCTACAGCAGCAAGGCCGTCGACGGACTGATCAGCCACACCCAGCAGTTCACCGACCGGGGCCGTACCTCCGACGACTTCAAGGCGCTCCAGGACGACGTCGCGCAGGACGTACCGCTGATCCCGCTCTGGCAGCGCAAGGACTACGTGCTGACCAGCGACGACGTGTCGGGCGGGCAGTATCTGTCGGACGGTACGGGCGTCTGGCGGATCTGGGAACTGGGCTGGCTGTAGGGGCCCGGGCGGGGCGCCCCTTCAGGACCTCTTGCGGGCCGTCGCTGTCTCCGCCATCCCCGGCAGGAAGTCCGTGAACAGCTCGTGTACGTCGTGGACCAGCGGGCGCAGCACCCGGAACCGGGCCAGCGCGATGCCCCGGGTGGTGAGCCGTGCCCCGCGCGCGGCGAGCCGCCTGCTGCGCTCCCGCTCGGGTGACCGGTCGAAGACCCAGTACAGGACCAGCCCCATCTGCGACAGCCACATCAACTCCGGCAGTACGTCGGCCAGATCGCCGGGGATCTTCGCCTTCGCGCCGGTGAGCACCTCCCGGTGGAGGGAGATGGCCAGCTCGCGGGCGGACTCCGACTCCGCCGAGAAGGGGCTCAGCGGGCTCTCCGGATCGGCCGCGTTCTTGAAGAACTGGGCGGCGAACTCGTGGTACGGGGCGGCGACATCGAGCCAGGCCGTCAGCACCCCGGTGAGCCGCTTCTCCAGATCGGTCTCGTGGTCGAGCACAGGGCGCACCGCGGCCCGGTGCTCGGCGCCGATACGGTCGTAGAACCCCTGGATCAGGTGTTCCTTGCCGGAGAAGTAGTAGTACGCGTTCCCGACGGAGACCCCGGCCTCGCGGGCGATGACCCGCATCGTCGTCCCGTCGTAACCGCGCTCCTGGAAGAGCCGGAGCGCGGTTTCGAGGATGAGCGTCCGGGTCTGCTCGCTCTTCGGGGGCTTCGCATCAGTCACGGTGCCCGAGCCTAACCGGGCACCGCACACCGCTCCTCGCAGGGCGGTGCTGTGGCCTCGCGGTACTTGGCGGCCGTGAGCATCGCGGCCCTGATGAAGGGCGCCCCTGCCGGGGTGGCGAGCCAGTAGGACTTGGGCCGGTGGGCGGCGAGCGCCCAGAGGCAGACGATCCAGGCGGCCGGCCCCCGGTAGATCTGGCCCCGGTCGCCGATCACCGTGATCTCCCGGAGGGTGCTGCCGTGGTCGAGTCCGGGGAACCGCTCCCTGGCCGCGGCCGACGCGGCGGGCACCAGATCGAGCGGGACGAGCTGGCGCTGTCCGCCCAGCCAGTGCCGCAGATGGGCGCAGAGCGGGCACTGTGCGTCGTACAGCACGGTCAGGCGCCTGACGGAGAGGTCATGGGGCTGACTCATCGCCGTTCAGGCCCCGGCGCCCGGCGCGACCCACCCCTGCGGCGGCACCGGCGGAGTCTGCTCGCGCTCCATGATCCCGCGCCGGCGGAACTTGTTGAGCGCGTAGACGTTGCCGAGGTGCATCCCGCCGAGTACGAGCAGTACGACGCCGAGTTTCGTCGACAGCGCCTCGAAGACCCCCCGGGCGTCGGCGACGGTGCCGCCGTCCTGGAGGTACAGGGCCACGAAGCCCAGGTTCACCAGGTAGAAACCCACCACCAGAAGGTGGTTGACGGCCTCGGCGAGCTTCTCGTTCCCCTTCAGCACATCGGCGAGGAAGATCCGGCCGTGGTGGCTGAGTGTGCGGGCCACCCAGACGGTCAGCGCGACGCTGATGACGAGGTAGACGACGTACGCGACAACTGTGAGGTCCATGCCCCACCCTCCCTTGAACGCGTTCAAAAGCTGACGTCATGAACTGTAGACCTGCTTTTGAACATGTTCAACACAGGGGTGTGCGGCAGAAGGCACCGATGAACTCACTCCGCCGGGACGGCACATGGCGACGGGGCGCCGGCCGGGCGCCCGGCGACAGGGGACCCGCACACGGCGACGGGACACCCGGCGGAAAGCCCGAGGGCCCCGCCGCCCGGAAACCGGGTGACGGGGCCCTCGTGGTGGCCGCTGAGGGCGGCCGGAAGGGTCAGAAGCGGCGGGTGATGAGCGCGCGCTTCACTTCCTGGATCGCCTTGGTGACCTCGATACCGCGCGGGCAGGCGTCCGTGCAGTTGAACGTCGTACGGCAACGCCACACGCCGTCCTTGTCGTTGAGGATCTCCAGGCGCTGCTCGCCGCCCTCGTCACGCGAGTCGAAGATGAAACGGTGCGCGTTGACGATCGCGGCCGGGCCGAAGTACTGGCCGTCGTTCCAGAACACCGGGCAGGACGACGTGCACGCGGCGCAGAGGATGCACTTGGTGGTGTCGTCGAACCGCTCGCGGTCCTCGGCGGACTGCAGACGCTCACGCGTCGGCTCGTTGCCGCTGGTGATGAGGAAGGGCATCACATCGCGGTACGCCTGGAAGAACGGGTCCATGTCGACCACGAGGTCCTTGAGGACCGTGAGGCCCTTGATGGCCTCGATCAGGATCGGCTTCTCCGGGTTGATGTCCTTGATCAGCGTCTTGCAGGCGAGCCTGTTCTTGCCGTTGATCCGCATCGCGTCCGAACCGCAGACCCCGTGCGCGCAGGAGCGGCGGAAGGTCAGCGTGCCGTCGAGCTCCCACTTGATCTTGTGGAGGGCGTCGAGCACACGCTCCTTCGGGTCGATCTCGACCTCGAAGTCCTGCCACTGCGCCTCGTCCGAGATCTCCGGGTTGAACCGGCGGATCCGGAAGGTGGCCGTGATGAAGGGGGAGTCGGCGAAACCGGCCTCCGCCTTGCCGGCCGATTCGGCCTTGTCCATGGTCGGGGTAGCCATCAGTACTTACGCTCCATCGGCTGGTAGCGGGTCTGGACGACCGGCTTGTAGTCGAGCCGGATCGACTCGGAGCCGTCGTCGCCCACCTCGCGGTACGCCATGGTGTGGCGCATGAAGTTGACGTCGTCGCGGTTGGGGAAGTCCTCGCGGTAGTGACCGCCGCGGGACTCCTTGCGCGCCAGGGCGGACGTCGCCATGACCTCGGCGAGGTCCAGCAGGTTGCCCAGCTCGATCGCTTCGAGGAGGTCGGTGTTGAACCGGCGGCCCTTGTCCTGCACCGACACGTTCAGATAGCGCTCGCGCAGCTCGCCGATCTTCTCGACGGCCGTCTTGATCGTCTGCTCGGTACGGAACACCATCACATTGGCGTCCATGCACTCCTGGAGCTCGGTGCGCAGCACGGAGACCCGCTCGGTGCCGGTCGAGTCACGCAACCGCTCGACCTGCGCCTCGACCAGCGCGGCCGGGTTCTCGGGAAGCTCGGTGAAACCGTTCTTCGCCGCGTACTCGGCGGCCGCGATGCCCGACCTGCGCCCGAAGACGTTGATGTCGAGCAGCGAGTTGGTGCCCAGGCGGTTGGCGCCGTGCACCGAGACGCAGGCGACCTCGCCGGCCGCGTACAGGCCGGGCACGACCGTGGTGTTGTCCGCGAGGACCTCACCCTGGACGTTCGTCGGGAGGCCGCCCATGGCGTAGTGCGCGGTGGGCTGGATCGGGATCGGGTCGGTGTACGGCTCGATGCCCAGGTACGTACGCGCGAACTCCGTGATGTCCGGGAGCTTGGCGTCCAGCTGCTCCGGCGGGAGGTGCGTCAGGTCGAGGTACACGTGGTCGCCGGCGGGACCGCAGCCGCGGCCCTCCCGGATCTCCGTGTAGATGGAGCGGGAGACGACGTCACGGGAGGCGAGGTCCTTCATGACCGGCGCGTACTTCTCCATGAAGCGCTCGCCGTCCTTGTTGCGGAGGATGCCGCCCTCACCGCGGGCGCCCTCCGTCAGCAGGATGCCCATGCGCCAGATGCCCGTCGGGTGGAACTGGAAGAACTCCATGTCCTCCAGGGGCAGACCGCGGCGGTAGCAGGCGGCCTGGCCGTCCCCGGTCAGGGTGTGCGCGTTCGACGTGACCTTGAAGAACTTGCCGGTGCCGCCCGACGCGTAGATCACGGACTTCGACTGGAAGACGTGGATCTCGCCGGTCGCCAGCTCGTAGGCCACGACGCCCGCGGAGGTCTTGACGCCGTCCACCTCGACCAGCAGCTGGTCCAGGACGTAGAACTCGTTGAAGAACTCCACACCCTCCTTGACGCAGTTCTGGTAGAGGGTCTGGAGGATCATGTGGCCGGTGCGGTCCGCGGCGTAGCACGCACGGCGGACCGGGGCCTCACCGTGGTTGCGGGAGTGACCGCCGAAGCGGCGCTGGTCGATCTCCCCGGCGGGCGTCCGGTTGAACGGCAGGCCCATCTTCTCCAGGTCGAGGACCGCGTCGATGGCCTCCTTCGCCAGGATCTCGGCGGCGTCCTGGTCGACCAGGTAGTCGCCGCCCTTGATCGTGTCGAAGGTGTGCCACTCCCAGTTGTCCTCCTCGACGTTGGCGAGGGCCGCGGCCATGCCGCCCTGGGCGGCACCGGTGTGGGAGCGGGTCGGGTAGAGCTTCGTCAGCACGGCGGTGCGGCTGCGCTTCGTCGACTCGATGGCCGCGCGCATACCGGCCCCGCCGGCCCCGACGATGACGGTGTCGTACTTGTGGATCTTCATGATGAAAGCGCCTCGGTCCCGGGCTTCTAGGAGATGTTCGGGTCGAAGGTGAAGATCACCAGCGTGCCCAGCAGGATGGTGAACACCGTGGCGGTGTACAGCAGGCCCTTGAGCCACAGGCGCGTACCGACGCGCTCCGCGTAGTCATTGATGACGGTACGGAGGCCGTTGGCGCCGTGGAGCATCGCCAGCCACAGCATCAGCAGGTCCCAGCCCTGCCAGAACGGCGAGGCCCAGCGGCCCGCCACGAAGGCGAAGCCGATCTTGGTCACACCGCCGTCGAGCACCAGCTGGATCAGCAGGTGACCGAGGACCAGCACGACCAGGACGATCCCGGAGAGGCGCATGAAGAGCCAGGCGTACATCTCGAAGTTGCCGCGCGTGGACTTCGGCGTCTTCTTGGTGCGCTGGCGCGGGGCCTCGATGAGCGGCGCGGGGTGGTCGGCGTCGAAGAGCGAGACGCCCTCGACGGGGCCGACAGCGGAAGAGGTCTCAGCAGACATTCAGTCCTCAGCTCCCGAACAGTTCGCGTGCGGCGTGGCCGAGTACGGGGTAGATGGCCCCGATCATCAGCAGGACCCAGATGCCCACGACCGACCACAGCATCTGCTTCTGGTGGCGCGGGCCCTTGGACCAGAAGTCCACGGCGATGATGCGCAGGCCGTTCAGAGCGTGGAAGAGGATCGCTGCGACAAGGCCGTACTCAAGAAGGCCGACGATCGGCGTCTTGTAGGTAGCGATGACCTTGTCGTAGTCCTCGGGGGAAATACGGACGAGAGCAGTGTCCAGGACGTGTACGAACAGGAAGAAGAAGATGAGGACGCCGGTGACTCGATGAGCCACCCAGGACCACATACCTTCCCGGCCGCGGTACAGCGTTCCAGCCGGCACGGAAAAACCCTCCGGGAGCGGGGGACGGGGGTCATGCCGCCAGCTCTCCCGCTGGGAGAAACTGTGTCGGTCTGGCCCGGCCGGGTACGGTCCACCGGCCCCGGCCATCGTAGCGACGACTTGTCGGTTCCTTCGCCCGGGGGGTTCCGGTGTGATCAAACAGGCAATCAAACAGCCACGGACGGGCTACCGGCATGGCCCGTATCCGCCACAAGCCGGGCGATTCGCCCCCGGGCGAGTCTGCGCAGCTCGTCGGCGGCGACCGACCGCTCCTCGTCGGGCTCGTGCGAGAGCCGGGAACGGATGCCTGCGAGCATCCGGTCCAGGTGTTCCGACGGGCGGACGTCGTCCAGGCAGATCACGAAGGCGTGGCCGAAGCGGCTGCGGTACGCGGTGTGCGCGGCGCTCAGTGCGGTGTGCGCGGCCCGCGGCGCCCGGCCGTGCAGCGGCCCGGCGGCCGGTTCCCCCGCCAGGGCCTGGGCGAGCTCGGCCGGTGACAGGTCGTAGCTCGCCTCGTCGCAGGCGGCGAGCAGCGCCGTCAGGTCCGGGTAGGGGCGGTGGGCCGCCAGCCGCCGGGCCCAGCGGGGACTGGCGCAGCAGCCCAGCAGGGCGCTCTCTGCATGGCCGGCGGGTGCGGAGTTGAACCGGTGGAGTCCGGAGGTGCCCCGCTTCTGCGCGGGTATGGCTGGGCGTGCCGGACCGTCCGTTCTGTGGTGGAGTGACGGCGGTCGCTTCGGAGGGCCGGCGTGGGACTCGCTGGACAGCGTGAGCTCCTCGAACACGACAGGAGGGTCGGATGACGGCGGTGAATGAGCCGCAACGTTATCGAGGCGCAGACTGGAGCGTCCGACGGGTGCGCGATTTTCACCCGGAAGGGAGAGTTTCAAGGCGCGTGATGGACGATCTGGCTGGCATGTCACCCCGGCTCAGCCGTGCACGGGAGGTTTCGGACTGATGAAAAAACTCAACGCACCGGTCCCCATCGCCGTGGGCCTGACCGTCACGGCCGCCGCCGTCGCGCTCGCCGTCACGGTCTGGCCGGACGATGACACGTACGGGGGAAGCGGCCCGGTGGGCCGCGGCTCGGCGGTGACCTCTCCGTCGTCCGACCCGTCGGCGAAGAACTACCCGCTCTCGGCCGCGCCCCGCGCCATCCCCGCGGTACGCCGGCACGGTCCGGCCCGCGGCCCCGGCTGGCACCCGGGGAAGAGCTCCCGCGTCCTGGTCGACAAGGGCTGCAAGGGCCTCACCGACGAGGGCAAGCTCCTCTCGCACGAGCTGAAGATCGGTTACGCGTACGGGGGCAAGGCCCGCGCGGGCGACATCGAACTGGCGCTGAAGCCGGACAAGAAGGCCCCGCCCGAGTCGTACACGCTCAGCGCCCGCGACAGCCGGGTCCTGATCACCGGGCCCGACGAGGCCGGCGTCTTCTACGGCACCCGGACCGTCAAGCAGTCCGTGCAGGCCGACGGGAAGGTGCCCGAGGGTGTCGTCCACGACCAGCCGGCCACCGCGCAGCGGCGGTTCAACCTGGACATCGCCCGCAAGCCGTTCGACGCCGCCTGGATCGAGGACCGGCTGCACGAGATGGCCGACCTCAAGCTGAACCAGCTGGGGCTGCACTTCTCGGACGACCAGGGCTTCCGTATCGCCTCCACCTCCCACCCCGAGGTGGTCTCGCCCGACCACCTCACCACGGCGCAGGTCCACAAGATCGTCTCGCTCGCCTCCAGCCTGCACATCACGGTCGTCCCGGAGATCGACTCGCCGGGGCACCTGGGCGCGGTGATCAAGGCGCACCCGGACCTCCAGCTGAAGACGGCGGACGGCACGCCGGTCAAGGGTGCGGTCGACGTGTCGAACCCGAAGGCCGCGCAGATCGTCGACTCGCTGCTGCGCGAGTACATGAAGCTCTTTCCCGGCCAGTACTGGAACGTCGGCGGCGACGAGTACCAGGCGCTGACGGTGAAGAACCCGGAGGCGTCCTTCCCGCAGTTGGCCGCACTCGCCCGGAAGAAGTACGGCGCGAAGGGCACGGTCCAGGACCTGGCGGTGGCCTGGCTGAACGACCGGGCCGCGGTCGTCCGCAAGGCAGGCAGGACACCGCAGGCGTGGAACGACGGGTTCTTCCGCGGCGGAGTGGCCAAGGCCGACAAGAACATCCAGGTGGAGTACTGGACGGGCAAGGAGTTCGGGGCCCGGCCGCCCGAGGAGTATCTGAGCGAGGGGCGCCAGGTGGTGAACCTCAACGACGAGTACCTGTACTACGTGCTCGGCCAGCCGAACGACTTCACCTACCCGACCGGCAAGCGGATCTACGAACAGTGGACCCCGCTGGTGGTGCGCGGCACCAAGGCGGTCCCCGCCAAGTACGCGCACCTCATCGTGGGCGGGGGCTTCGCCGTCTGGGGCGACTTCCCGAACGCCCAGACCCCGGCGCAGGTCGCCGCGGGGATCAGGATGCCGCTGCGGGCGACGGCCCAGAAGCTCTGGGACCCGGGCAAGCCGAAGCTGACATGGACGCAGTTCACCGCGCTGGCGGCCAAGCTGGACCACCCGGCCGGCTGAACCGGGACGGGTTCACCCCCTCCGGGGGCGGTGGCGCCCGGAGGGCCGTAGCGTCCAGGGATGGACTTCAATATCACCGCGCGGGAAGAGGCACTGCTCCTCCACCTCCGCGAGCAGCTGCACGCGGGCAGCGTGCCCCGGGAGGACGACCTCGCGGCCGAGCTCGGCGACGAGGTGCGGGGGCAGGTGCGCAGCCTGGGCGCGCGTGGCTGGCTCGTCGTACGGCCCTCGCCGGACGGCACGGTCTACGTCGAGGGCCTGTCGTCCCTCGCGGAGTCGGCGCTGTCCAACCGGCGGGACGTGGGCGATCAGTAGGCGGCGACCTGGTCACCGGCGGCCCGCACGGCGCCTGCCCCGGGCCCGGGGGAGGGGCGGGGTCAGACGAGCAGCCGCAGCAGATGCGCGCAGGCCTCCGGTTCCGATGCGTACCGGCCGATGACTTCGGAGAGGCCGCGTTCGTACGCGCCGGTCTCCCACGCCCCACCGTCCTCGGTCCGTTTGAGATAGAGGAAGTCGGTGGGGGTGGGGGCCGGTTCATGGACCCCCTCGATCCGGTAGTAGCCGTCGGGTACTCCGGCGTCGCGCAGCGCGGCACGCAGTTCGTGGCGGTCCATGGGCGGCGCTACTCGCCTGCCGGGGCGGCGGCCTGGGCGAGGTAGTGGTGGTCGAGCAGCCACTTCACATTGAGGCGCTGGCCCTCGCCCGGGTTCAGGAAGACCGGGTCGAGCTTGATCTGCTGCCCGTTGCCGGGCTGCTCGAACCACGGCGCGATACCGCCCTGCCACACCCAGAACGGCTTGGCCACCCGGTAGACGTGGTAGTCGCAGGGCACCGCGGTGTCCCGGGTGCTGAGGCTCTGCGGGGGCAGCGCGCGCTTGGCGTACGCGTCGCCGGCGGGCGCCAGATAGGCGCCGTACTCGGAGCCGAAGCGGTCCAGGCGCTCACCGGTGCGCAGCTTCTCGGGCTCCTTGTCCACCTGCCCGTTGACCTCCTTGAAGCCGTCGTTCGGCGGGTACTTCCAGCCGCCCGACTCCGCGGGGCCGTCCCAGTACTTCTTGAGGAAGTCCGCGGACGACAGCTTCCCGGTCCGGTGGTAGCCCTTGAGCAGGGGCCCCACCGGCTTCTCGTGCTTCGACGGGAGCCACTGCGGCCCGAGCCGGGCGTCACCCCGGAACTCGCCCGAGCAGGGCGCGTGCTGAGGTCCTGAGGCCGCTGTCCGGTCCTGGTGCTCCGGTGGGGCGGTGCTCGCGGCGGCGGGCGCCGCGGCGGTTGCCGCCGCGACGGTCAGCGCGGCGAGAACGGTGCGCGTTCGGTTCACTCAAGGTCCCCTTGTGTCCTGAGTCGTGTCCTGAGGCCCGGCTGGGCCGCATTACGCACGGTAGCCGACCGGTCACCAAATGCGGGGCGGAATGCCGGTGTTGCCCGCTGTGCGACGACCGGGGGCGCGGGGGTGGGGGTCAGGGGGTGCGGGCGGGGCTCGCGAGGAGCGCGCCGTCCGGGCGGGCGCGCGGGGGCGTATGCGCCGGATGATCTGACGGTGTGTGTTTTGTCCGGTTTCGGTAAAGTCGCGAAGGTTCTCCGGACATCGGAACCAGCTCGGTTCAGAGTGTGGATGTCCGGCACAGAGCCGGAAGTTCATCTGCACCATGCGTGGCCGAACGGTCCGCGCATGCCCTGATCTGGGGGTTCCATGTCGTCTTTGTCTTCAGGTTCCCGTCTCGCCGCAGCTGTTCTGGCCTCCGGGGCCCTGCTGGCCGCCGCTGCCTTCCCGGCGGCGGCCACCGGTCACCACCACCCCGCCCCGCGCCCTGAGCGCTCGGCCGTGGTGGTGGGCGCCGTACACCACGTCGACAGCCACGGCCGCGGGCACCACCGCGACAACCGGGCGAACGCGGAGTGGATCACCGTCACCAACCAGTCCCGCAGGGCGGTGGAGCTGCGCGGCTGGACGCTGACCGACGCGCAGCACCACTCCTACCGCTTCCCGGCGCTGCGGCTGGGTGCCCACAAGTCGGTCAAGGTCCACACCGGTCACGGCCGTAACACCTGGACCGACGTCTACCAGAACCGGCGCGCGCCGATCTGGGACCGCGTCGACACGGCGACCCTGCGCGACGCGCGCGGCCGGGTCGTGGACGTCGAGCGCCTGGGGCACCGTCACCACTGACGGCTGACATGACATCGGATGCGCCGCGAGTGGGCCCCCGCGCGGCGCCTCGGCGGGGTGCCGGGGGGTTGCC
>NZ_JBHYWP010000120.1:22303-22592 GCF_042751845.1 Streptomyces sp. NPDC059398
GCTGTGCGCGCGTGGGGACTCCAGACCCTCAGCCCTCTAGAGCTCACCTCCCGCGCCCGCGGCTGCGCGCGCGCCCCCCCCCCCCCCCCCCCTCGCCGTGTTCCCGGGGAGTTGCCTGCCGGTGCGCGTTCCGGTGCCCCGACATGGAAACGCGGCGGCCAGAAGTGAGTGCATTCGGAAAGGACTTGTCTCGCCGGGGAGCGTGAATTCCCCGTATGTGCACTCGTCCTGGAGCCCTGCCTTCCGGCGCTGCGCCGGTGGTTCGAGAAAATGCGGGCGGGTCCTGCGG
>NZ_JBHYWP010000121.1:0-20270 GCF_042751845.1 Streptomyces sp. NPDC059398
CGTGATCGACGAACCCCATCAGCGGGTGATGTCCGAAGGTCTTCTTCCAGGTCGCGGCTGCGTCCTCCTTGTCGGAGTGGGCCAGTACCAGCACCACGTCCAGGTCCAGGTCCACGATCACCTGCCCGGAGGCGTCCGGCGACGAGGCTCCAGCCAACTTCTTTATTCGCTCGCGTACTTCGGCTCTCGCTGACGGGATCGCGTTCAGGGCCTTCGGGCCGGACGCGGCCAGGGTGTCGACGAGGGGGGAAACGGTCGGGTCGGAGGCCACCGGCTCGGCCCGCAGCATGCCGACGTCGGCCAGGCAGTCTCCGCCGAGGGCGACGGCCAGGGCCACATCCAGCAGAATCTTGCCTGGATCGTCCACCGCCCGAGCCTTCCGCCACGGCGCCAGCGCCGCGGATACCGCGGTGTCCAGCCCGGCCTTGCGGGCGGTCTCGACCAGCAGCACGCCCCCGGCCTGGGACACCACGGCCCGGCCACCGTCCTCGATGCGGACACGCGGGTACAACCCGATACGCTTCTTCACCTGAGAAGTGCTTCTTTCCACGGCACGATCTGGACCCTCGACAAGTCCTATCGTTGCAGGTCAGTAGCACTTCTCGCGTTTTCGATCCCGCTTTGGACAGCCCACCTCATGAAACCCCGAGGCTAGACGTATTGCCCTGAGAGGTTGGGGACGCGGCTGGCGGGTGGTTGGCCCTTCAGTGCGGTGTGTCCGCGGTGGTGATTGTAGGTGTGCAGCCATCCGGGGAATGCCTCGCGGCGCTCGGCCTCTGAGCGGTACGGGCGGGCGTAGGCCCACTCGTCCAGGAGCGTGCGGTTGAGGCGTTCGACCTTGCCGTTCGTCTGCGGTCGGTAGGGCCTGGTGCGTTTGTGCGTGATGCCGGCTGCTGTGAGCGCATCGCGCCAGGTGTGCGACTTGTAGCAGGCGCCGTTGTCTGTCAGGACCCGCTCGACGGTGATGCCGCAGTTGGTGAAGAACGTGTGGGCGCGGGCCCAGAAGGCGGTGGCGGTCTCCTTCTTCTCGTCGGTGAGGATCTCGCTGTAGGCCAGGCGGGAGTGGTCGTCGACGGCGGTGTAGCTGTAGCCGGCGTTGGAGCGGGTCTTGCGGCCGGCCTTGCGGCCCAGGACCTTGTGTCCGCCGCCGTCGGGGATGTTGCCGAGCTTCTTGATGTCCACGCGCACCAGTTCGCCTGGCCGGGGGCGTTCGTAGCGGCGTATCGCCCGGCCGGTGGCCCGGTCCACATGGGTCAGGCATGCCAGGCCGAAGCGGGTGAGTACGCGGTGGACCGTCGAGGGAACGAGTCGTAGCAGGCCCGCGATGCGGGCCGGTCCCCATCGGCGCGGCAGTGGACCTTGACGATCCTGCGTTTGGTCTGGTGCGGGGGCGGGAGGAGAGGTCGGCCATCCCGGCCTCGCCGTGCGCGCGGTAGCGGCCGGCCCACCGCTGGGCTGTGGTGGGTGAGACCTGGAAGCGCTCGGCGGCTCGGCGCAAGGGCCAGCCGTCCTCGACCACGCAGCGGGCCAGCCGCAGACGGCCGGTCTCGGTCAGGGGTGCATTACGGTGGGGCACGAGGGCCTTTCTGTTGGTGTAGATGTCGCAATCCACACGGAACCGAAGGCCCTCGCCTGTTTAAGATCCCTCAGCTGAGACCTGGCTCACCCGTCCACAACCTCCCGAGACAGAACACCTAGACGCCGACCTGGGCCTTCGTCGGAGGGGCGATGGTGGGGCACCAGAAGCGTGCTTCGAGTTTGGAAACGTGGATCCCCCACTGGTGCGCCTTCTCTTGCGAGGGGCGTGGCGTGCGGTCTGTCTCTGCGAGCCTGCACCTGAGCATCCGTCGACGGTCGCTCACTGGCAGGTGGTCGTGCCGCTGCATCCGCGGCGAATGGACCAGTCGCTGTAGTTCTTGCGCCGTGTTTGTCTTGGGCACGGCGCTGTACGCACATGGGGGGTGCGCCTGGCGGTACGTGCCGCATGACCTGGTGTTGCCTGCGGTCGCCGAAGGAATGGGAGTTCTCGCTTTTGTCACGTTCGACCGGTCCGACCTCTGGGTCAACTTCTGCCCGACGAAAGTCAGTCTGTACGGGGTGGGCGCCGCGGTGGCCTTCAGCGACGCCGGGCCTGCCCTGAAGGCCGCGCGCCCTCATGCGACGGCACATTCCAGCCTCGGGCGACGGGCTGCTCTCTGGATCAACCAGGGGTACCGGGCGCTCCGCATTGCCGAGAATTGCGTGGCGCAGGACGTTCGCCGCCCGGTCGGCAGGCCATGAAGCCCCTTCTCTATGTCGTCTTGTGCGGGTCGGGCATTGCCGGTGATGTCGGCCAGCTGATCGGTGCGGCCCTGGAAGCCGGTTGGGGCCTGGGCGTCGTCGCGACCCCGCAGGGCCCGAATTTCATCGGCGCCGAGGCCATCGAGGCACTGACTGGCTACCCGATCCGTTCCGCATAACGCTCCCCCAGCCCCTCCCGGCCCCGGACGTTCAACACGATCAACAAGTGGGCGACAGGCATCTCCGACATCTTGGCCCTGGGCATCCTCTGCGAGTCCTACTGCCTCGGCACCCCGCCACCGCCCTGCCCTACGTGAACTCTGCCCAGACCCGCCCACCCCGCCTACGCCGAGAGCCTGCGGAAACTGCGCCCGGTGGGCAGTTTGATCGGCTCCTACGAACCCCACCGGCCCGAAGGCGGGCGGCGAGACAGACCGATTTCACTGGGAGGAAGCACTCGACCTGCTTACCGCCAGAGTGGCAGCGAAGGCGTGATTCGCGTCGTTGACAACAAAGAAGCCCTGAGCCGTTGGCTCGGGGCTTTCATGTGGAGCGGGTGACGAGAATCGAACTTGCGCGCTGAGCTTGGGAATCAGCGGTGCTTGGGCTGCCAGAGGAGCCTTGAACTGGGGTTTTGCAGCGGTGGTGGATGGGCCTCTGTCTCTGAGAGCCGTATCTGACCGCTGTTGTCGGCTCTGCTGGGCATCGAGGATCCCCGAGAAAAAGTATGACACGTACAAACCTATGATGAACACGCTAAAAGATATGCTAGATCGTCGTGCGGTGAATGAAGAAACTTTCCGTGCTGAAATCTCCGAATTTGCCACCTGGGTCGCTATTTTCGGTTCCGATGAAGCGGTTAGGTCCTTTCATAATTTCATGCAGGGGAGCTTTAACCCCCAACGCCTCCCGTTGTGTTCATGAGGCTCTATGCTGATTTTGCCCTGGCAACTCGCCGCGATATGGGATACCCAGATACGAGTAGCACTCGAAAGGAGATCTTGGGTTCTCGAATTACCGACGTCTACTCGCATTCAATGTTTTCGAATATGGATAAGCCTTTCGAGGGCCTGTATCGCGAGGCGGGATGGCAACCGCCTTGGTTGTAGGTGATTCTCACATTATGTCCTACCGTCTACGCTGGCTCCTATTCCGTTTGCCTTCAGCCCGCACTCTGTGGATCGGGCGTGGGCAGGGAACCAAGGTGGAGCGCGCCGTTGTACGAGCGACCTTGGCGCCCCTGGCCGGGAATGCTCTGCCCTGCTTGGAACGAGGTGCCCGGGATGGGAACCGCTCCCCACGGTTCGGCCGACACCCACGAGCGGTGTCCCTCCTATCCAAGATGGACGAGTGCTCCCGCAGAGGCTGTTTGAAGCCGTGAGCTTGCGCTTTCCTCTGCGGAGAGCTGGAGCCGGATGCCCTGGTGCTGTGGGGAAGGGTTTTCCGCCCTGGCAGCAGATGGCTGCCGATACTCGCACCTGAGCGTGGCCGTCGGCCGCGCCTGGTGGGCGGCCGACGGTGTGTTTGGAGGCTGTCATGCCGCCGCAGCGGCCTCGCGGCCCCTTCGCGTCCGGCGGTGGAGGATCTCGTCGAAGGTGGCGCGGGCGCCTGTGGGGTCGATGTAGTGCATCGCCAGGAGGGCCGCGATGACGGCGCCGACCAGGTCGTTCTGGACCTCGGCCCAGGTGTGGTCGTCGTCGCAGGTGGTGAGGCCCTTCAGACCGTGTAGGGCGTGCATGGCCTCGCCGGCTTCCTCAGCAACCTTGCCGACCTGGAGGGCTTTGAGTTCCTCGTCGGGGAGATGGGCGCCTGCCGCACGGCAGACGGCGGAGAGCTTGTCGATGTTGTCCCACAGGGTGTCCACGTCGGACCTCCGATCGATGGGTTCGGTTATTCCTGTGCGGGGCGTCCGAGCTGGCGTACGGTCCATCCGGCCATGCGCCAAGCGTCGGCGTCGATGAGGTTGCGGAGGTCGACGAGGACCGGGGCCGCGACCAGTGGGGCGAGGGCCTTGGGATCGGCCTCGTGGAAGTGGGGCCATTCCGTGGCCAGGACGATCAGTTCGGCGCCCTGGGCGGAGGCGTCGAGGGTGTCGGCGTAGTCGAGTTCGGGGTTGCGGCGCAGCGCACTGGGTACGGCGTGCGGGTCGTGGACGGTGACCGTCGCGCCGCGCTGGTGCATCAGCGCGGCGATCGCCAGAGCCGGGGATTCGCGTACGTCGTTGGTGCCGGCCTTGAAGGACGCGCCCCAGACGGTCACGCATACGCCGTCCACCGGGCGGCCAAGGGTCTGCTCGATGAGCTTCAGCGCGGCGGTGGGGCGTGATTCGTTGACCTCCTCCGCCGCGCGCAGCATGGTCGCAGCCTCCGTGGCGCCCAAGGTACGGGCGGAAGCGGTGAAGGCGCGGACGTCCTTGGGGAGGCAGCCGCCGCCGTACCCGGGGCCGGCGTTCAGGCCGCCGCGGCCGATGCGCGGGTCCACGCCGATGGCCTCGGTCAGCTGCTGGACGTCGGCCCCCGCCGCAGCGCACATGTCGGCGACGCCGTTGATGAACGAGATCTTCATACCGAGGTACGCGTTCGCCGCGCCCTTGATCAGCTCGGCCGTGGCCGGATCGGTGACGAACAGCGGGATGCCGTCGGCCAGGAGCGGCGCGTACACCTGGCGTACGACGTCCTCCGCGCGGGTCGAGGGGACGCCGACCACGATCCGGTCGGGTCGCAGGGTGTCATCGATGGCGTGACCCTCGCGCAGGAACTCCGGGTTCCAGACGACCTCCACGTCCTCACCAGCTGGAGAGAGGCGCGAGAGAAGTGCGCCGAGATCGCGGGAGGTGCCGACGGTGACCGTGGACTTGCCGATGATCACCGTCGGGCGGGTCAGGTGCGGGGCCAGTGCGCGGGCGGCGCCGAAGACCTGGCCGGTGTCGTAGCTCCGCCCGTCCGCGTCGATCGGCGTGCCCACCGCGAGGAAGTGGACGTCCGCGAATTCACCCGCCTCGGCGAGGCTGGTGGTGAACCGCAGCTGCCCGGACGCGGTGTGCGTAGCCAGGAGTTCCGGCAGGCCCTCCTCGTAGATGGGGCACTCGCCGGCGTTGAGGCGGTCGATCTTCGCCTGGTCCAGGTCCACGCCGATGACCTCGTGGCCGATCTCGGCCATGGCAGCGGCGTGGGGGATGCCCAGGTGACCGCAGCCGATGACGGATACGCGCATGGTCGACGCTCCTTTCCCTGTACTCGCCCGCCCGGTGAGTCCGGGCCGGCCGGGTGCGCCACGCTCGCGCCCGCACCCGGCGCGACCCTCTTCGTGCAGGTGGGTCAACCTCGCTGCTGCTTCAGGACGTTGACGAGAGCGGGCAGCGCTTCGGCGGCGGTGGCCCGGCACACCAGGTCCCCGTCCTGGGGCCCTTCCAGCGGGTACGGCATGAACTCGCCGTCGTGCCAGAAGCCCTCCGGGTCGAGGTAGACAACCTGCATGCCCCGCTCGCGGGCGCGAGCCTGCACCTTGCGTCGGTCGGCATGCAGACCGATGACGAGGAGGGCCTTGGCGCCGTCGCCCCATTCGACATCGGGCACGGCCTGGTCGTACCGACGCATGAAGCACTCGTCGAGCCCGGCGCGGGCGGCCAGGACATCGAAGTTGTTGGTGATGACCGGCCCGACGAGGTGGCCGGCGTCCTTCAGCTCCTTGAGCGCCCGCATCGCTGGGGTGGGCTCGGCGAGGAAGCAGGCGCGGAACATCTCGACGAACTCCGCCGCCTTCTCCTCAGGCTCGGTCAGTACCTCGTGGAGGAGCGTGTCAGCCGTCGGCGAGAGTGTGAAGCGGTGTTCCCGCGGTTCGTGCCCCTGGCGGTCGGTGACCCGGTAGATCTCGTGGAGCCGGTGCAGGGGCGGGATGCCCGCCTCCACCGACGTACCGCAGCCGATCTCCACCTGGAACGGTCGCAGGTCCGCCAGCACGGACAGATCCGTGATGCGCGTCGGCGTGCCTGGGCGGTCTTTGCGCCGGATGCCGGTGGACAGCACGTTCCACGGAAGTTGCCGGACCGAGGGCGGAGGGGCATAGGCCACTGAGGCGATCTGCACATCCAGACTCTGGTAGCCAGGGGGCAGCGCGCGGCCGACAGCCGCGTCCTGGGGATGGACGTCGTGCTCGGTGATGCGGCACTTCAGGTCCCGGCGGGTCCATAAGAAGCCGCCAGGTGCTTCTCTCCAACCGCCGGCGGCGAGCGAGTCCAGGAGCGCGTCATGGTGCGCGTCGATCTCGTCGGCCGGGGCGGACGTGGAGTGGTAGAGGTACAGGTCGGTCAAGCCGATGGCCGGTGCCGCTGTGGTGGGCACCAGGCCGTACCGGTAACGGTAGTGAATGATCCGCCGCCGGGCGTCGTCGGAGGTTGCCCAGCCGGACTGGCCGGCGGTGTCCTTCTCCTGGGTGCGGCGCCAGATGCCCTCTTCGATGTAGCGGGGGCGGTCGGCGTCACCGAAGTAGGTGTTCCAGACTCGCTGCTGCTCGGGGACGAGCTGGTCGATGACGATGTACGGGATGTCCACGATTCCTCCCTGAAGAATCACGCGTGGATGTTCCAGATGGCTGACAGGGTGCGGCTGCGCGGCAGACGGATCGCGCTGGATCCGGAGCGGCCTCAGCGGTCCGAGGACGGACTCGCGTCCGCTGCGATGGCAGAGGGTCGGTGGCCGACGCCGTTGAGAAGCGGAGTGGCCTGCTCGTGCATTGCCCAGGCCGGACCGACCAGGCCAACGACGGCCAGGAACAAGAGCGCGAGCCGGTCTCCGCCGTCGGGCCTAGGGGTGATGGATGCGGCGCTTCGGGCGCGGCGGTGTCGAGCCCCGGTCACGGGATGCCGCCGAGACTGCGTTCGTGCGCATCCAGGAGGCGGCTGGTCTGCGCGTACAGCCGCTCCAGCTCCGCCGTGGTGAGGATGAGTGCGCCGTCAAGGGTCGAGCCGTCGTCGAAGTGGAACTCGACGGGGACCGAGCCTTGCCGGGCCCTCCGGTCGTAGACCGCGTCCCGGCCGGCCAGCGTCGCGTGCGTGGCCTTCGCCGGCACGGGCCTGAGCGTCGTCCTGTCGGCGGGCGCGGACCACTGGGTTCCGCCTCCGGGCGGGCGCAAGTGGTAGGTCGTGGCGGAGCCCTCACCGGGGAGGGCGACCACGACACCGACACGACCTTCACGGGCGCTGTCGGTGGCGAGGTCGCCGAGCCGTGGAACGAAGGGGGATGCCGTACCTAACTCGGCTCCCTGCGAAGGGAGATGAGGAGAGGGTTGTCGCGTCATGCTCTGAAGTTAGGGACACGACGACCCTCGAATATGAGCCGGAGGAATACGACCCCTATCCGTCCAGGTGGAAATGGTCGGACATGCGCCGCAACTTCTCCCGCGTCACTGCTCGTTCCGCGTAGACGATGCTGCGTAGCGTCGAACGGGCGATGGGATGATTCCGCACGAGCTGGGGCGCGATCCGCTCGGCTGCCTCCAGCTCGGCCAGGGCCTTTATCCGGTTCCCGTCCCACAGCCAGGCACGCGCGACATCCATGTGGTGATGCACCTGACGGGAGTTGGGCAACGACCCGACCAGGTCTGGGCTGGTACGACGGTTTATCTCAAGGGCCTTGCCCTGCTTACCCATCTCCAGAGCCACGCTGATCGCGTGGATCTGCACGTTCCCGGCGGAGAACGTCAGCGAGTGCCGGTCGTACACCGGCGCTCCGACGTACGCGTCCATGCGTTCGGCAGCAGCTTTCGCGTGACCGATCCGGTCCTCGGCCTCCGAGGCGCGGCCGGCTCGGGCAGCGGAGACCGCAGCTCGCAGTTGCAGCGTGCCCCAGGCTCGTACGGCCAGCGGTTCGCCACGGTCGTACTCCTGCTCCACCGAGGCGATCGCCTTGTCCGAGAGCGTCAGGGCGTCGGTCCAGTCCGCCGTCGCCCACATGTCCCAGACCCGCATCCAGTCGGCGACGGCGGGCAACACGGGGTCCCCCGACAGCCTGGCCGACCACGCGGCCCGCTCGCACGCCATGGCGACCAGTTCGGGATGCCCGAGGGCGTGGGCGGCGGTGTGCGCGAACTTGCAGCACACGGCGTAGATGGCATACGCCTCCTCCCGCTCGTGCCCCTCCGACTCCTCTGCCAGGGCGCGCGCCTCGCGGAACAGGTCTGGGAGAACCCGGAGAATCGCCACGTTGGAAGCGGTGTCCCGCAGGCGGTGCAGCCGCGTCACCTCACGCCACAGCTGTGATGCGGGCCGCGGAGCCCCGTCGAAGACGGGGACGAGGTCATAGCGGCGCAGCTCGCGCAGGATCGACGAGGCGGCAACCTGCCACTGGTTGTCGTCGGGGGAGCTGCTGTACGGGCGCCCGATCAGGTCGTTCGGATGGACGTGCAACTCTGCGGCCAATTGGTTGAGCAGCCCGACCCGGTCCAGCTCGATCAGGCCACGTTCCATTTTCGACACCCAGCCCTGCGACTTTCCCAGGGCCGTCGCCAGATCGGCCTGCGGCATCCCCAGCCGCAGCCTCGCCCTGCGAACGCGCTTGCCGATCTCCTCGGCTTCCTCCAGCATCAGGACACCTCCCGGCCGCCGGACGATCCGGCGCGATCGCCGGTCCGTCCGTACAGAGTTCGTCTCCAGCACGGTACCCATGACGCGGCTTGTGCGTGAGACGAGCTGCCGGGATCAGCAATGCCACAGCCGTGTTCCCGGTCTCGCCATGAAGGGCCAACACGCGGCAGGAAACCTTTGCCCTGTCGGCGACCGGCGTGCCCGAGCCAGGTGCCGAGTCCTCCGCCGTTGCTGCTCCCCGGCAGCAGACCATGTTGATGAGGAACACACCACGCCGCGTTTTGCCGAAGGCAGCCATTGACCGTCTTGCCCCCGGCTTCATGCCGCGCAGCGGTCACCGCCGAGGAGATCCGTCCCGGCTCCGCAGCCATCGACGGTGCCGTCTTCGGACAGCCGCCAGGTGAGGGGCGCACGGCATAGCTCTATCTCGCAGGGGCCGACGCCGCCGTCGACCCGGTGGTGCCGCTGTTCACGAGCTCTTCGCTGATCCTCTCCGATCCGGCATACCTGCCGAGCGTGGCGCTGGGCGTCCGAGAGGGAAGCGGGCGCCGATACGCCCGCAGCCGACCCCCGCGAGTCACGTCCTCGCGGGGGCCGGCTGTTTTCATCCGCCTGCAGGTGAAGGTTGAGAAGACGATCACGAGCAGGACGTCATGAGCGGGACATCCGAAGCGCCGCGCCGTCAGGAACACCGCGCCATCAGCAACACCGCCCCGTCAGGGCGCGAGCAGCAGTACGTCGGCGCGCTCCTTGGCCGCGGCGTAACGCTTCGCCACATCCTGCCAGTTGACGACCTTCCACATCGCCTCGATGAAGTCCACCTTCTGGTTCTTGTACTGCAGGTAGAAGGCGTGCTCCCAGGCGTCGAAGACCAGGACCGGCACCGAACCCTGGCCGACGTTGCCCTGGTGGTCGTAGATCTGCTCGACGATGAGCCGACCGCTGACCGGCTCGTACGCGAGGACGCCCCAGCCGGAACCCTGGGTGGTCGCGGCGGCCTTGGTCAGCTGGGCCTTGAACTTGGCGAAGGAGCCGAAGGACTCGGCGATGGCCCCGGCGAGGTCACCGACGCCGTCCTTGTCGAGGGGCTCGCCGCCGCCGTCGCCGGTCATGTTGTGCCAGTAGATGCTGTGCAGGATGTGACCGGAGAGGTGGAACGCGAGGTTCTTCTCCAGCCCGTTCACCGCGCCCCACTGGTCCTTGTCACGCGCCTCCGCCAACTGCTCCAGCGTGTCGTTCGCGCCCTTCACATACGCCGCGTGGTGCTTGTCGTGGTGCAGCTCGATGATCTGGGGATTGATCACCGGCTCCAGCGCCGCGTAGTCGTACGGAAGTTCAGGAAGTGTGTAAGTCGCCATGTCGTCCGAGCCCTCCGACTGCTTATTGCAAGCTGTATGCAAGTGCAGGCTAGCAGCAGGTGCAGATAGGGCGCGGGAGGCCCCGCCGCACGGGCGAGTGCCGCATACGGTGTACAGCCGGAAGGGCGGGCGCCCTGTACGGCGCCCGCCCTTCCGGTACTCCTGTACTCCTGGTCGTATGGGCCCCGGCCGTCAGCCCCGGGCGGCGGCAGGTCGGCGTCGCGCGCTCAACTCCCGTACGCCTGCGGCCGCCAGCACCACGGCCGTGGCACCCAGTGACCACAGCAGCTGCGGGCGGGCCGTGGCGTCGGTCAGCATCAGGACGAAGACCACCGCAAGACCGGCCAGCGTGGCCCAGCTCAGCCACGGGAAGCCCCACATCCTCAGCTGCAGCAGCTCCGGGGTCTCCCGCTCGATCCTGCGGCGCAGCCTCAGCTGGGAGGCGGCGATCAGCGCCCAGACGAACAGCAGGACCGCGCCGACCGCGTTGAGCATGTAGAGGAAGACCGAGTCGGGCCACTCCAGATTGAGCAGGACCGACACGAAGCCGAAGGCGACCGAGGCGAGAACCGCCCGGCGCGGCACGCTGCCGGTGACCTTGAGCAGTCCGCGCGGTGCCTCGCCCCGCTCGGCCAGCGAGAAGATCATCCGGGACGAGCCGTAGAGATTGGCGTTCAGTGCGGAGAGCATCGCCACGAAGACGACGATGTTCATGATGGTCCCGGCGGACGGTACGCCGATCGAGTCGAGCACCGTCACATAGGGCGAGAGCCCTGCCCGCTGCGCACTCCAGGGCAGCACCGTCACGATGACCAGCATCGACCCGACGTAGAAGAAGAGGATCCGGAACACCGCACTGCGCACCGCCCGGCCCACCGCGCGCACCGGGTTCTCGGTCTCCGCCGCGGCGATCGTCACGACCTCCAGACCGCCGAAGGCGAAGACGACCGCGAGCACACCGGAAATCACTCCGTGCCAGCCGTGCGGGAGGAAGCCGCCCTGTCCGGTGAGATGGGTCAGCCCGACCGGGTCGGTGTCCGGGAGCACTCCGAAGACCGCGAGCAGTCCCAGCACCAGGAAGAGGACGATCGCGCCGATCTTCAGCGCCGCGAACCAGAACTCGAACTCACCGAAGTTCCGTACGGCCGCGAGGTTGGCGACGGTGAAGACCACCATGAAGACCAGCACCCAGGCCCACTGCGGTACGCCGGGCACCCAGCCGTTGGCGATCTGCGCCGCGGCCGTCGCCTCCACCGCGAGGACGACCACCAGCAGGAACCAGTACAGCCACCCCACCGTGAACCCGGCCCAGCGCCCCAGCGCCCGCTCCGCGTGCACCGAGAACGAACCGGAGGCGGGCAGTGCCGACGACATCTCGCCGAGCATCCGCATCACGAGCGTCGCGAGTACCCCCGCGATCAGATAGGAGACGACGATGCCGGGGCCCGCGACCGCGATGCCCGCGCCCGAGCCCACGAAGAGCCCGGCGCCGATCACCCCGCCCAGGCCGAGCATGGTCAGATGGCGCTGCTTCAGCCCGGCGGAGAGAGGCTCCGCCCGGAGGGGTTCGGACATGGTGCTGGACGCTCGCGATGCTCTGGACGACGGGGACGGACGTTTTGGTGAGATCCCACAGTGTCCCCAAGGGGTCACCCGTTCCGCAACGGAGATCTACCTGCCAGGACCTCCAGTGACGAGCATCACGCGCGAAGACGGTTGAACCGCACCCTTTGTATGAAACCAACCAAAGGCCCAACCTCCGCTTTGTGGGCCGCTGATGGTGTTCCCGGGCGGGCCGCCGCGCTAACGTCAGCCTGTCCCCACCTGCCCTCACCCGCGGAGTCCCGATGAGCACTGCTGCCGCCACCACCCGCCCCGGAGCGGTCCTCGCCGATCTGCTGCCGGCCACCCGTACGCGCGACATCGCGCTCGTGCTCGGCGGCGCCGCGCTCACCGGCATCGCGGCGCAGATCGCCGTGCCGGTCCCCGGCTCCCCGGTCCCGGTCACCGGCCAGACCTTCGCCGCGCTCCTGGTGGGCGCCTCGCTCGGCGCGCGCCGCGGTTTCCTCTCGCTCGCGGTGTACGCGCTGGTGGGCATGGCGGGCATGCCGTGGTTCGCGAACGGCGCGTCGGGCGCCGGCGGCGCAACCTTCGGCTACGTCCTGGGCATGCTGCTGGCATCGGCCACGGTCGGCGCCCTGGCCCGGCGCGGCGGCGACCGCTCCGTGCTGCGCACCGCCGGCACCATGGTCCTCGGCTCGGCCATCATCTACGCGGTCGGCGTCCCGTACCTGGCGCTGACCACCGGGATGTCCGCGTCCGCCGCCATCGCCGCCGGTCTCGTCCCGTTCCTCATCGGCGACGCGCTGAAGGCAGCCCTCGCGATGGGCGCGCTGCCGAGCGCCTGGAAGCTGGCGGGCCGCCGCGGCTGACCCGCGGGCGGCGCACAGAGATACAGACACATACCGACATACGGAGGGGCCGCACCCGGCGAACCGGGGGCGGCCCCTCCCGCATGGGGGCGGCGCTGTCGGATCAGCCGCCGGTCGCGGCCGGGTCCACCGGCGCGACGGCCTTCCGCCGGCGGTCCCGTACCACCGCGACCACCAGCACCACCACGGCTGCGAGCACCGAGAGCAGCATCTGCTTGCGCCCGTCGGTGTCGTACAGCATGTAGCCGACCACGAAGAGGATCAGGCCGATCGTCGCCCAGGTCAGATACGGGTACAGCCACATCCGTACGGTCAGCAGCTCCGGGTTCTCGCGCTCGATCCTGCGCCGCATCCGCAGCTGCGAGAAGCAGATCACCAGCCAGACGAAGAGGGCCACCGCGCCCGACGAGTTCAGCAGGAACTGGAAGACGGTGTCCTGCGCGATGTAGTTGAAGAACACCGCGACGAATCCGAACGCGACCGACGCCCAGATCGCAACGGCGGGCACGCCGCCCCGGTTGACCGTGGCGAACGCCTTCGGGGCGTCACCGCGCTGTCCGAGCGAGAAGGCCATCCTGGAGGCCGTGTACAGACCGGAGTTGAGACAGGAGAGCACCGCGGTCAGCACCACGATGTCCATGATCGTGCCGGCGCCCGGGATGTCCAGCGAGTCGAGCACGGCCACGTACGGGCTGGCCGTGACCGCTTTGGAGTCCCACGGCAGCAGCGTGACGATGACGAAGATCGAGCCGATGTAGAAGAGCGCGATCCGCCAGATCACACTGTTGACCGCCTTGCGGACGGCCACCACCGGGTTGGGCGACTCGGCGGCGGCCAGCGTCACGATCTCCGAACCCATGAAGGAGAAGACGACCAGCAGCATCCCGGAGAGGATCGCGCCGGGACCGTTCGGCAGGAAGCCCCCGTGCCCGGTCAGATTGCTCATCCCGGCCGGGTCGCCGCCCGGCGGCAGACCGAAGACGGCGAGCAGCCCGATCACGATGAAGGCAATGATCGAGACGACCTTGATCCCGGCGAACCAGAATTCGAATTCGCCGAACGACCCGACCGAGATCAGATTGGTGCCGGTCAGCACCAGCATCACCAGGAGCGCCCACGCCCACTGGGGTATCGCCGGCACCCACCCGGTGAGGATCGACGCGGCCGCTGTCGCCTCCACGGCGAGTACCACGGCCCAGAAGAACCAGTAGAGCCAGCCGATGGTGAAACCGGCCCACCGGCCGAGCGCCCGGTCGGCGTAGGTGGAGAAGGAACCGGAGACCGGGTCGGCCGCGGCCATCTCGCCCAGCATCCGCATCACCAGGACGACGAGCAGCCCGGTCAGCGCGTAGGAGAGCAGAATGCCGGGGCCCGCGGCGTTGATTCCGGCCCCCGAGCCGACGAAGAGTCCCGCACCGATCACGCCGCCAATGGCGATCATCGAGAGGTGGCGGTTCTTCAGACCGGCCTGAAGTCCGTCGGGGGAATCGCCGTCGGGCGATCTGTCGGCGACTCGCGAAGGAGGTGCAGCACTCATGCTCTCTGTCCTTAATTGTCGCGAACGGGGCCCGTCTTACGTGCCCCGACCAGGCGTCCCACCTACCCGTCGTGCCACACTCGAAGCATGCGCGTGTACCTCGGTTCCGATCATGCCGGATACGAACTCAAGAACCACCTCGTCGACTGGCTCACCGCCCACGGCCATGAGCCCGTGGACTGCGGCCCCCACATCTATGACGCCGTGGACGACTACCCGCCGTTCTGCCTCCGGGCCGCCGTGAAGACGGCGGGGGACCCCGACAGCCTCGGGATCGTCATCGGCGGTTCCGGCAACGGCGAGCAGATCGCGGCCAACAAGGTCAAGGGCGTACGGGCGGTGCTCGCCTGGAGCGAGCAGACCGCGGCGCTCGGCCGTGAGCACAACAACGCCAACGTCATCTCGGTCGGCGGCCGGATGCACACGCAGGAGGAGGCGGTGAAGTTCGTCGAGGTCTTCCTCGCCACCCCGTACTCCGGCGAGGAGCGCCACCAGCGCCGGATCGACATGCTCACCGCGTACGAGGCGACCGGCGAACTCCCGCCCGTCCCGGCCCACCACCCGCAGAAGGACTGACCGCCCCGGTGCCCGAGGGTCACACGATCCACCGACTGGCCGCCGACCACTTCGAGAGGTTCGGCGGCCGGCCTGTGCGTGCCTCCAGCCCGCAGGGCAGGTTCTCCGGCAGCGCGGCGCTCATCGACCGCCACATCCTGGAGACGGCCGAGGCGCACGGGAAGCATCTCTTCCTGGGCTTCGGTTCGGGCGGGTGGATCCATATCCACCTCGGCCTGTTCGGGAAGCTCGGCTTCGGCACCGCGCCCGCGGCGCCGCCCACCGACACCGTCCGGCTGCGCCTGGTCAACGACGAGGCCTACGCCGACCTGCGCGGCCCGACCACCTGCGCGCTGATCACGGACGGCGAGAAGCAGGCCATACACGACCGGCTCGGACCGGACCCGCTGAGGCCCGGCGACTCCCCGGACCGGGCCTGGTCGCGGATCTCCCGTTCCCGTACCTCCGTGGCAGCGCTGCTCATGGACCAGAAGGTGATCGCGGGCGTCGGCAACGTCTACCGCGCCGAGGTCCTCTTCCGGCACGGCATCGACCCCTACCGCACGGGGAGGGACCTGACCCGCGCCGAATGGGACGCGGTCTGGGCCGATCTGGTCCTCCTGATGCGCGAGGGCGTACGGAACAACCGCATCGACACCGTCCGCCCCGAGCACATGCCCGAGGCGACCGGCCGGGCGCCGAGGGTCGACGACCACGGCGGTGAGGTGTACGTCTACCGCCGGGCCGGGATGGACTGCCATCTCTGCGGCGCCGAGATCCGCACCGCGCCCCTGGCCGCCCGCAACCTCTTCTGGTGCCCGGACTGCCAGCGGCGTTAGCCGTCCCGGCGGGTCCGCGGCCGGAGGCGGCGCGGGCGGCACCCGTGTGGCCGGAGGCGGTCGCGACCGGCCCCCGTGGGGTCAGAAGCCGTGCGGCAGCCAGGGCGCGATGTCCGAACCGAAGGCGAGCGACGCCCCGGCCAGTGACCCCGGCCGCAGCTCCCGCACCAGACCGGCCCCCGCCAGCGCGGTGAGCGGCGTACCGCCCAGATAGGCGGCGCCCAACTCCCGTACGGACAGTTCGAGATCGGCCGGGTCGTCGGTCCGTACACAGGTGGCGCCCTTGGCGTCCCCGGTCAGCCGCCAATTCCCGCTGTTCCAGGGGCAGAAGTCGTCCTGGACGCCGAACACCACGTCCACCGGGGCCCGGTAGGTCCGGCCGCCGAGCGCCGCCCCCACATCCACCAGCCGCAGATGCAGCACATCGCGCACCTGGACCCGGCACCTGCGGATGTCCGACACCAGATACTGCCAGGAGTCGTCCAGGGGCCGGTTGCGGACATGCAGCGTCGACGTCAGATCGATACCGAACAGAAAACGCCACAGAGCGGCGCCCGCCGCCGGGTCCACCGCTTCGAGATGACGCAGCCGCACCGAGCCCCTGGGGCCCGCCGCATCCGATTCGGGCTTTGTGTGGAAACGCGCGTACCCCACCAACTCGCCGTCCCGCTCGGCGATCACACACTGGAGCGGCGAACCGCCCTCACGCTCGGACGGCGGGTCGAGCAGCGGCAGCCGCTCCCAGCCGGGCGCCCGCCGGGGCATCCCGGGGCGCGAACCGATGGAGCGTACGTACAGCTCCTCGCAGCGCGCGGCCGCCTCCAGGACCGGCACGTACCGCAGCCGTACGGCATCGGTCCCCGGCGGGACCGCGAGCGTCACCCGCGAGGTGTCGATCTCGGCCGTCAACTGCCGGGTGGCGACGCCGTATCCGAACCGGCCGTAGATCGCGGGCTCCGACACGGTCAGTACGGCCAGCGGCTCACCGAGCGCCCGTACGTGGTCCAACTGCCGCCGCATCATGGACGTCAGGATCCCGCGCCGCCGGTGCGTCGCAGCGACGCTGACCATGGTCACGCCCGCCGTCGGCAGATATCCGCCGCCCGGCACCGAGAGCGAGAAGCTGAACGCCCCCGCCGTGCCCACGCACTGGTCGCCCTCCCAGGCGGCGATCGACCGTTCGTATTCGGTGAGTTCGTCCCAGAGTGCCCGCTCCTCGGGCGATTCGTCCACTCCGCCGAAGGCCCGGATCAGCCCCTCGTACCAGGTGTCCATCTCCTCGCGGCGCAGCACTCGCAGCTCTGTGTCCATGCGCCATCCCTACCAGCGGGTCCCCCACCGGGCGAGCCAATTTCGAACGCGAGGTCACAGGGTCCCCCTGCGCGGGAGCCGCGCGGGTGGATAAGGTCCGAGCCATGGCCGGTCGCGTCGGAGAAGAAGCGTTCACGGCCCGGATGCGGAAGTCGGTGCACCGGGCCAGAACCGTGCTGCGCCGGTCCGGGGTCGACTACTTCCGCGGCGACGGTTCCGAAGGACTCGCCCTCGCCACCCTCCTGCTGACCGTCCCCGCACTGGCCTGGGCGACCATCCTCACCCCGGACTGGTGCTCACCCTCGACGCTGGTCCTGCCCATCGTGGCCGGCGGACTGCTGCTCCGGCCGGCGAGCCTGCTGGGCCTGTACGCCGCCGCGGCCGCGGCCCTCATCGTCGAGTCGGTCAAGCTCGGCCCGTACACCGACGGCACCGCGCCGGTCACCCCCGGCATGGTCCTCACGGTGGCCGCCTGCGGGCTCTTCGGCCTGCTCATCGCGCAGTTCCGCAGCCGGGTCGGGGTGCCCTGGCGGCGCGGCGGGACCATGCTCTTCGACCTGCGCGAACGGATCCGCGTCCAGAGCCAGCTGCCCCGGCTGCCGCAGGGCTGGCACCACGAGATGGCGCTGCGGCCGGCCGGCGGGCAGTCCTTCTCGGGAGACTTCGTGGTCGCCGCGCGCACCAGCGGCGGACGCGTCCTGGAGGTCGTCCTCACCGATGTCTCGGGCAAGGGGATGGATGCGGGCTCCCGCGCCCTGCTGCTCTCGGGAGCCTTCGGCGGGCTCCTCGGCTCGCTGCCGCCCCATGACTTCTTGCACGCGGCCAACGGCTATCTGCTGCGCCAGGACTGGGACGAGGGGTTCGCCACCTCGATCCATCTGGTCCTCGACCTGGACACCGGCGACTACGAACTCCTCTCGGCCGGCCACCTCCCCGCGCTCCAACTCCACGCGGGCAGCGGCCTCTGGGAGGAGAAGTCGGGCGAAGGCCCGCTGCTCGGCGTCTACGACGGTGCCCAGTTCGACGCGGCCAAGGGGTCGCTCGGACCCGGCGATGTCCTGATGCTCTTCACGGACGGCCTGGTCGAGGCGCCCGGCCGGGACATCAGCGAGGGGATCGACCGGCTGACGGGGGAGGCCGACCGCTATGTGGCCAGCACCTTCGAGGGCGCGGCCTGGCATCTCATCGAGGCGGTCGCCAAGGACGTGAACGACGACAGGGCGCTGCTGCTGATCTGCCGCGACAGCGATGCGGGGCCGGTGCTGTAGGGGGGGCGGGTCCGGGGCTGTGCCCCCCGTCGCAGAGCCGCGCCCCGCCCGGTTCTCCGCCGGACGGGGCGCCACTTCTCGTACTGCTGGTTCAGCTCGGGGACCGGGTCTGCCGGGCCGACGCTAGGCCGGAACCTTCTCGCGCTCGCGCTCCCGCTCCCGGGCGTTCTGCACCGGGTCGGAACGGAACGCCCACTTCATCTCCGGCTCCGTGGCGAAGCGCATCACGCGCCGCACCGGCGGGGTGCAGAACAGCGTCACGGCAGCCGCCATGAAGAGGGTCGCGAACACCTCGCCCAGCGGGCTCTTCAGCCAGCCGTAGTCGTCGATCAGGCCGGTGTACTCGATGGTCTTGATCAGCAGACCGTGCAGCAGATAACCGCAGAGCGTGCCGGCGCCGAGCCCGGTGAACCAGGTCCTGTTACGCGGTACCAGGGCCAGGAAGCAGGCGGTCAGCACCAGCCCGCACGCGGTCAGGCCGAGGGTCATCACGATGCCCTCCCACCAGTCGACGCCGAGCTGCTGGGCGCTGGTGCCCCGGTAGAACCAGTTGAGCGTCATCCTGGGCGCGGCCCAGTAGGCGAACACCACCGTGGCCAGCATGATCACCACGGCCACCGGCCGCGCACCGCGCCGCTGCACCCACTGGAAGTGCTCGGGCCTGAGCTTCAGACCGAGCACGAAGAACGGCAGGAACTGGAGCACACGCTGCAGATCGAGGTCGTCACCGATGTTGGGCGTGACCGATGCGAGAAGAGCGATGACGAGTGAGAGGGTCAGCGGATAGCGCAGATTGAGCCAGATCGGCGTGGTGAGCCGCCAGATGAAGAGGGCGATGAGGAACCACGTCAGGAAGTACGGGTCGAGCAGGCTGATCTCGTGACCGGGGTCGTTGTTCCCCCACTTCTCGTACAGCGAGTAAGTGGTCTCGAAGATCACGTAAGGAACGACGACACCCGTCACCAGCCGGCGCAGCCGGTCGGGACGCATGTCAAAACTGCGGGAGAAATATCCCGAGATAATGATGAAAGCGGGCATGTGGAACGTGTAGACGAACATGTAGAGCGCCCGGGTGGTGCGGCTGCCGTCCATGATCGGTTCCCACGCGTGGGCCATGGCCACGAGCACGATGGCCAGGAACTTCGCGTTGTCGAAGAGCGCGTTGCGCTGCTTCTTGGCGCCGGGGGCGGGCGCCTGTGTGTGCGCTGCGCCAGGTCTGGGCGGCGCCTGTGCGTCCGTGGAGGTTTCGGGTTCCGTCTCCCGCGCCAGGGGGAGTGGGGCCCGCTGATATTCGTGTGGAGCATGAACCATTCGAGGAACCCTAGCGTCGCGTGAGGGAATACGTAAAACCCTCTCGGATGTCTGTGGGATGTCTGTGATATTCGCAGTACGTGTACCCCCGGGGCTTACCTTTACTACCCTGATCTTATGTATGCATATGGGGTACTTGATCCCACTTAAATGGTGCATAACGACCGGCTTGTGGGGCTGTGCCGGGTCTGCTTCAAGCGTGATTCACCGTTATCGCAATCATCTGTGAACGGTATGTGTGGGCAGTGAAACGATCGATTCGGATTTCTCTCCGGGAGTGGCGGGCCGCACCGTCCGGAAATTGCCGTCGCACGCCCCGGCGGCGCCCGCGCGCCCGGCGTCGTGGCCCGGCGCGCGAGGGGTGCGGGATGGCGCGATCCGATCGGCGCCGTTTCGTCACCGGGCAACAACCACAGGGCTGTTGGTGGCACCATGGAGCCGCGGAAGAAGTGCTGGAGCGGCATCGTTCCCGGCCGGCAAGGCGGACCGACCAAGGGTTGTGATCAGTTGTGGCCATTTCACTGTCAGTGGTGCTGCTGTTGGCGATCGTCCTTGTGGTGTTGATCCGCGGTGGATCCATCAAGGCCGGTCCGGCGATCGTCGCCATGCTCTTCGGCTTCTTCCTGGCGTGGGCGGGGGTGGGGCCCGCGGTCAAAAGGGTGCGCCACACGATAGACCACAACCACAAACCGATAAACTGAGATCGCGGCCGCGGCGGGCCCCCCCCCCCACCCCCCGCGGCGGGTGGATGCGCCCCGGGGCCACCCTGATTGCCTACGGGGCGTCGGCCGGGGCGGGC
>NZ_JBHYWP010000121.1:20280-22427 GCF_042751845.1 Streptomyces sp. NPDC059398
GTTGTGGGTTTTTCCCGGGGGGTAACAAAACAGGGCGGGCCCGCTCTCGGGCCCATCGCTCAGCGTATTCTACCGGGGGTCGCGGGCTTGGCCCCCGACGATCAACAGGTTCCTCAACTCGATAGCCGACACGATCAACCAGATCAAGTTCTAGCGCTGCCGCGGCAGGCCCCGCCGCTCCCCCTGTCCGGCTCCGTCCCAACGGCGCCGGACAGGGCGCGTGACGGGAGCGGGGCCCCGCCGGGAAACAGCAGGGGCGCTGGAAAGGGCAACGGCCCGGCCGGTGAAGGTACTCACCGGCCGGGCCGTGTGCTGTGCGGAGCGGGCGACGGGAATCGAACCCGCGTAGCTAGTTTGGAAGACTAGGACTCTACCATTGAGCTACGCCCGCAGGCGCCGCCGGTCGGAGCGACCGCGGCACGAGAAGCATCGTAGCGGGTCGGAGCCGGTCCGCGCACACCCGTCCCGTACGGCCTGGAACGGTGTCATGCCGCCACGGCGCGTCAGGCGGCCATGTACCCTACGTCTCGCACCGACGGGGTGTGGCGCAGCTTGGTAGCGCGTCCGCTTTGGGAGCGGAAGGTCGTCGGTTCGAATCCGGCCACCCCGACCAGCAGCAAGATCGCATTGTGGGTCTCCTCCTGCTTGCCGTTACTATGCAAGCTGTGTGCCCGCGTGTCTCTCAACCGGGCAGAGATTCTGAAGTCAGCCCCCAAGGAGACCGAACCGTGAAGAGCGCCGTGGAGACCCTGAACCCGACCCGGGTTCGGCTCAGCATCGAGGTGCCCTTCGAGGAGCTCAAGGACAGCCTCGACGCGGCGTACAAGAAGATCAACGAGCAGGTCACGGTGAAGGGCTTCCGCAAGGGCAAGATCCCGAACCGCGTGATCGACCAGCGCTTCGGCCGCGGTGCGGTGCTGGAGGAGGCCGTCAACGACGCCCTCCCGAAGTTCTACACCGAGGCCGTCAACGAGGGTGAGCTGAATGTCCTCGGCCAGCCCGAGGTCGACATCACGGAGCTCAAGGACGGCGAGCTGCTCTCCTTCACCGCCGAGGTCGACGTCCGGCCCGAGATCGAGATCCCGGACTACTCCGGCATCGAGGTCGAGGTCGACGCGGTCGACGTCAGCGACGAGGACGTCGACAAGGCCGTCGAGGAGCTGCGTGGCCGCTTCGCGTCCACCAACCCCGTCGAGCGCGCCGCCGCCGATGGTGACGTCGTCACCATCGACCTGGAGGCCAAGGTCGACGGCGAGGTGCTGGAGGACGGCGTGGCCGAGGGTGTCTCGTACACCATCGGCTCCGGTGAGCTGCTCGACGGTATCGACGAGGCCGTGACCGGTCTGGAGGCCGGTGGCGAGGCCACCTTCACCTCCGAGCTCAAGGGCGGCTCCGCCGAGGGCAAGGCCGCCGAGGTCACCGTCAAGGTCACCGCGGTCGCCGCTCGTGAACTTCCGGCCCTGGACGACGACTTCGCCCAGCTGGCGAGCGAGTTCGACACGCTGGACGAGCTGAAGGCCGACAGCCGCAAGCGCCTGGAGAGCACCAAGCAGTACGAGCAGGCCACCCAGGCCCAGGAGCGCGTCCTGGACGAGCTGCTGAGGCTCGCGGAGGTCCCGATCCCCGAGAAGCTTCTTGAGGACGAGATCAACACCCGCAAGCACAACCTGGAGCACCACCAGCTCGGCCAGATGGGTCTCGACCTCGCCAAGTACCTGGAGATCCAGGGCAAGACCGAGGAAGAGTTCACGGCCGAGACCAAGGAGCAGGCCGAGAAGGGCATCAAGACCCAGTTCATCCTCGACGAGCTGGTCAACAAGGAGAAGCTGAACGTCAACCAGGAGGAGCTCACCGAGCACCTCATGCGGCGTGCGCAGTCCTCCGGCATGAGCCCCGACCAGTTCGCCCAGGCGGTCGTCGAGGGCGGCCAGGTCCCGATGCTCGTCGGCGAGGTGGCCCGCGGAAAGGCCCTCGCGGTCGTCGTCGAGGCCGTCAAGGTCAAGGACACCAACGGTGAGGTCGTCGACCTGAGCGACGACGAGGACGAGGCCGCCGAGGAGTAGCCCCGCGGGTTGCTTGCTGGGGAGTGGCCCGCCCGTTGTATGCGCCCGGATCCGTCCGGCCCCGCGCACCCGGATCCGCCCGGC
>NZ_JBHYWP010000122.1:0-21997 GCF_042751845.1 Streptomyces sp. NPDC059398
CGGCGCCGGCGCCGGCGATGCCGGCGACAGAGGACTTGCGGAAGTTCAGGGTGCGGGTGGCAGTCATGGGGGTACCTCTCCAGGTGGTGGGACGTCGCGTGGGGAGGGCCGACTGGGGGGTCGGCGACACGGGTGGGGCCGCTGGGGCCGTGGTCCGTGTCGTGGGGCCGGTGTCTGGGTGGCGGGCGGTGTGTTCCGCCCGGTCCGGCGCTCGGCTCCCCGGTACGTCAAACACCGTGCGGGAGGCCCCCGGCTGGTGGCAATAATGTGACCTACGACCCCATCTAGTGACAAAACGGACAGGGGTGGAAGAGGGGCGATCCTGACGGGAGAAAGCCCGCCGCCGGTCTACTAGGCGCCGTCCTATGTGACGCGGGCCCTATGCGCGGGCTCACACGACACCGGCCCCGGAACCCCGGATTCCTACTCCCCGTAACACCCCGTACACAGCGATAGGGGTCCCGTTCCTCGGCCCCGGTCGCGCCCCCGCCTTCCTCGGCCCCAGCCTGGGTCCCGCTCTGCGGTTCGCTCCTTGCGCTCCCGGCCTTGCGCAGAGTGGCCGAGGAGCCGGATCGCTCCAGCAGGTCCAGCACCGCCGGGTGGTCCAGCGTGGTACCAGAACACATTCCGGGTGCGGGTGGACCTGGGTGAGCAGTCAGGGCAGGCGGTTGGCGATGCGGGGTCGCCTCGTCGGCGAGGTCGTCGTCGAAGCCGACGGTCATCTCCACCTTGGCCACAGTCCCGTCGGTGAGCTCGATGCCGCGCAGAGTGGGTGGCATCGAGCGGGCGGCGTCTGCGGTGACTGCCGCTTCGCGGGCATCGGTCTTGGTCTTGCCGGGGCAGAGAGCGGCGATGCAGCGCATCGTCAGGCCGTCCGGTTGGGCGGCGTGGCACCCGGTGTCCGGGGTGACCGACAGGGGGGACAACCGTGCCGGACTGGAGGCCGGGAGCCCCATTACGGGGCCACGAAGAAGGTAACGGTGGGTGCTGGTGTTTGTTGGTTGCCTGTGGCAGGTAAGAATGCGTGTCTATGACTTCTCTTAGCCAGTTGGTGTCCGGTGTTCATGTGTGGGCGCCGGGGGGCCACGGGGTCTGGGGCCTGGCCAACTGCGGCCTGATCTCCTCAGGCCGCGATGCCCTGCTGATCGATACCCCCTACACCCTTGACCTGACTGATGAGTTCCTTGCTGCGGCCCGGCATGTTGCCGGCCCCGGGGCCCGGATCGGTACGGTTGTCTCGACTCACGGCAATGGCGACCACACCTGGGGCAACCAGCGTGTGAGCGGTGCCGAGTTCATCGCGACCCGCCGCACCCTCGAACATCAATGTTTCGAGCCCACTCCGGGGCAGTTGCGTGCTCTGATCGAGGACACCGACGCCGGCGCCCCGCTGGGCTGGTACTTCCGCAGGCACTTCGGCGGGTTCGACTTCACCGGTATCACGGTCCAGGCTCCGACCAGGACATTTGACGGCCGGCTGGAGCTGTCCGTGGGAGACATCCCGGTCGAGCTGTACGAGGTGGGCCCGGCTCATACGGTGGGTGACCTGGTGGTGCATCTGCCTCTGCAGAGAGTCGTGTTCGCGGGGGACGTGGTCTTCGCCGGGGATCATCCGTGTCACTGGGCGGGGCCGCTGGACAGCGCAGCTGCCGCCTGCAGGAAGATCCTGGATCTTGACCCCGAGTGGATTGTCCCCGGCCACGGCCCCGTCCTGGACCCCGGCGGGCTGAACACGTATATCGAGTACCTCGAAGACCTCTCCGGCCAGGCCCTCCTGATGCACGGCCAGGGCAGAACCCCTGCCGAGGCGGCGGAAATCCTGATCGCCGAGAACCGCTACCCGGGGCTGGGCCTGGCTGAACGCATGGCCATCACGCTCGGCTCCGAGTGGCGCCACCTCGACGGTGACACCTCGGATCCCGACCTCGTGGGTCTTGTGGGGGCCGCCGCCCGGATCGCCTGGCACCACTCGGGAGCCGCAGCAGAGACTCGCGCCCCGGCAGCCAGCTGACCACGGCGGCTGTGCCACCGTGGTTTCAGCCGCCGTCACCGCCCCACCACTCCGCCGACCCATTCCGACATCGTCTTTCCGCCGTTCTCGCCGCCCCCCACTTCGACCACGCCCCAAGGCTGTGCGAGATGCCGGTGACCGGGGAAGCCAGAAGCTGCGGAATGCCCGTCCGTCCGGCGGCTCATGGTCTCGGTGTGGTGCCGGCCGGAGGCGGGATCTGCTGGAGTATCGCTCCCGTGGCGGCGACGGGCAGTGCCGGGACCGGCACGCGGGTCGCGTGGTATCGGTGTCCCTCAGCAGCCGGGTCAGCACCCGTGCGGCAGGGCGGGAGGGGCGGGCATCCGGAGGAAGACCGCTGACGAGGTCCTCGAACGCGTCGCCCCATATCTCAACAGAGTTCCCGGCTCAGAAGACTGGCGGCGCGGGGTACAGCGATGAGAGGAAGGGGCTGTGATGCCTTCTGCGATCAGTTTGGTGAAGGTACAGGAAACTGCTCCTGGCTTGGTCGACCTGTACAAGAAGGCTGTGGTCAGCCTGCGTAAGAACCGGCTGGAGGGGGTGCGGGCCGCGGTCTATCTGGTGCTCGACCGGTCCGGGTCGATGAGGCCGTACTACCGCGACGGGACGGTTCAGCATCTGGCGGAGCGGGTCCTGTCGTTGTCGGCTCATCTGGATGACGACGGTGTGGTTCCGGTGGTGTTCTTCTCCACCGACATCGATGGAGTCAGTGAGGTGAGGCTGGACAACTACGAAGGGCGTATCGAGAAGCTCCACCAGAACCTGGGGCGCATGGGGCGTACGAACTATCACTGGGCCATGGACGAGGTGATCGACCATTACCAGGGGTCCGGGAGCCAGGATCCGGCTTTGGTGATCTTTCAGACGGATGGCGGGCCGACGAGTCGGCTCGCAGCCGAGCGGTACGTGTGTAAGGCCGCGAAGTTGCCGCTGTTCTGGCAGTTCGTGGGCTTTGGTGATCCCGACGACAACGAGTTCTCGTTTTTGCGTAAGCTCGATGAGCTCGCTGTTCCACGCAAGCGGATCGTCGACAACGCCGGGTTCTTCCATGCGGGAAAGAATCCTCAAGCCTTGAGCGACGGCGAGTTGTACGACCGGATGCTGCACGAGTTTCCCGACTGGCTGGCCAGTGCGCGCGCGGCGGGAGTTGTTGTCCATGGGGACGGGGCAGTGCGGTAAGCACCGCGCAGGAGTCTCCGCTGTCCCGGGACGAGACGACGCCCGGCATACTGGTCGCTCTCCTGGCTCAGTCGGGCGGCTCCTGCGATCTTGCCTGCCGATGCTTCCGCCACGGGCGCCCTGGGCATTCAGGACGGGCGCCTGCACACTGTGGAGTTGACGCCGCTCGGCAACGGGAAGCCAAGCCTGTGGTCGTCCCGCGCCCCGCAGCCTTCAGCGATGACGGCGCAGGATGGGACCCGAACGCGCGAAGACCGCACGCCTTTCAGTCGATCCGGCATCGGCAAGGTGTAGCAAAATGAATGATTCCTCCCATCGAGACATGTGAATCGCGTATTGATGGACGCATGTACCCCTTGGGGCGTGGCGGGGCCGATTCGGGCGCGTTTGCGCATGGCGTTCACGGGTATTAACTGAAAACTTGTGTGCTTCTTGTGACAACTTGTGAGGGTTCGGTGGCTGCTGGGATCGCCGTGTCTGCCTTCCCGTGTGGAGCACCCCTCTCTCCTTCGTCAAGAGGCGGGACGGTTGTTCTGTCGTGATTCAGGCGTTTTGGGGGATGGTGTGGGGCTGGAAGAAGATGCCGTCACGGAGTGTCGCGAAGAGCAGATAGATACGGCAGCGGGTGCCACGCATCAGGGCTTGCTTGTGGCGTTTCCCCTCGGCCGTCGTCCGTTCGTAGATCGGAGCCCCGGATTACCGAGTGACGGGAGCCGGGCCCGCTTAGGCGGCGGTGGGGAAGGCGGATCCGTCACGGACGTCGATGAGGATCCTGGGTTCGGTCCTGACGTCCGTCGCCGGCATCGACGTCAGGGGCACGGAAGGAGGGCGGGGCTCCAGCAACTCCTTGATGGCGGCGGCGAGTTCCCTGCGCTGGTCGGGCAGCGCGGTGAGGTTCTTCGCGAGCTGGGGAACGATCGCTCCGGCCGCATCGGTGCCCGGGACTACGAACGTCTGCCCGTCGAGGGCGGTGAAGAGGGCCTCGACCAGCCGCCCGGCCATCCTGGGCGCCTTCGGCCTCAGCAGTGTGATCAGGCGCAGTCGGCCGACCGCCGATGTCGGAGGTCCGTCACCGCCGCAGGGGAACAGCGGACGCCACGACACGCGTTCTGCGAGCCGACCACATGACCTCGCGAGAAGGGAGCCTGCGCTTCCAGGTGCTGGGATCGGTCGAGGTGCGCTGCGGGGATTCCCCCACCCGCCTGCCCGGCACTGTGGCGCGCCGCGTGCTCACCGTGCTGATGCTGTCCCCCGGCGAGGTGCTCAGCACCCCTCGGCTCGCCAAGGCGGTCTGGGGCTCGTGCGGTCCGGCGACCGCCTCGAACCAGGTGCGCAAGGCGGTTACCCAACTCCGCCAGGCGATACCGGGTGCGGGTGACTACCTGCTCACCGACGGTCCGAGCTACCGGCTGAACGTCGGTGCGGCCGAGTCCGACCTGGTGGAGTTCAACCAACGCCGCCTACGGGTCCGAAAGCTCACGGAGAGCGGAGCAGACGAGGCCCAGCTGACCCAGGAGCTGCAGACGGCCCTGTCCCTCTTCCGCGGCCAGGTCGCGGCCGACGTCGTCGACGGCGACGAACTGGAGAACGGCCTGATTCGCGCGGCCGCGCGGGTGGTGGAAGAGCGACGGCTCGCGGCGGAGAAGGAACTGATCACCCTGCGGCTGCGCTCGTCGCCGCCGGCGTCGGTCATAGGAGACCTCCGGGAACTGGTGGCGCAGCACCCGCTCGCGGAGGACCTGCGCGCACAGCTCATGCTCGCGCTGTCCCTCTCTGGGAGGCAGGCCGACGCGCTCGCCGAGTACGCCGAGATACGCACCCTGCTCCGCGACGAACTGGGCATCGACCCCGATCATTCGCTGGCCCAGGTGCACGAAGCGGTGCTGCGCCGGGACGCGTTCGCCTATCTGCGGGCCGGAGCCCCGCCCCGCTACTACGTGCAGCACACCACCGCGGAGCATGACGCGGGCAGACGGCACGTGACACCGCGGGTCCAGAAGGCACCCATGAGGGCCACCTGCACCCTGCCTCACGGGCTGACCGACTTCGTCGGCCGCCGGGAAGAGGTGGACACTCTGCTGCGGATCGCCCGGGCGGGCTCCCGCGGCTCGGGGCCGCTGCTGATCTGCGTCGACGGCATGGGAGGCATCGGCAAGACGGCCCTCGCGCTGCATGTGGCCCACCGGCTGGCCCAGGACTGCCCGGACGGCCAGTTCTACGTCGCGCTGCACGGGTTCAGCCCGCATGAGGGGCCCCGCCAACCCGCCGAGGTGCTCCAGGTGCTGCTGCGCTCCCTGGGGACCGAGGCGGCGCGCATCCCGGCGGACCTGGACAGTCTGGTGGCCGTGTGGCGTGCCCGGCTGGCCGATTCCAAGGTGCTGCTGCTGCTCGACAATGCCGCGAGCGAGGCGCAGATCGTGCCGCTGCTACCGCCGGGCAACGGCTCCCTCGCCCTGATCACCAGCCGCCGTCGTCTCTACGGCCTCGACGGCACCGAGCCCTGCCCGGTTTCCCGGATGAGCGCGGGCGACTCCCGCGAACTCATCGAGCGGCTGCTCGGGGACGAACTGGAACCCGAGGCGACGGAACGGCTCATCGCGTACTGCGGAGGACTCCCGCTGGCACTGCGCCTGGCCGCCGCCAAACTGCGCAGCCGCCCCACGTGGACGCTGTCCCACCTGGTGGAGCGCCTCGGCGACATGCGCAGGCGCACCTCCGAACTCCAGGCGGGCGACCGGAGCGTCCGGTCGGTGCTCCAGCTCTCCTCCGACGCACTGACCGAGGCACAGCGCCACGCCCTGTGCGTGCTGGCCCTGGTGCCCGACGCGAGCATGGACGCGTACGAGGCGGCCGCCCTGCTCGGCACCAGCCCGAGCGGGGCCGAACTGCTGCTGGAGAGCCTGCTCGACGTGAACCTCCTCGAACAGCCCCGCATCGGCCGCTACTCCCTGCACGGGCTCGTGGCCGGTGTCACGGCGGGCATGGAGGAATTCGAGCAGCTCCTGCTCAGCGGCGCGCGGGGCTCCGCGCTCCGTCGGCTGCTCGACTACCACCTGGCGGTCAGCACGCGGAGTTGCCTCCTGCTCGGCCGCCCGGACGACGGGATCGGAACCGGCCACGGCACCGCCCCCCACCTCCCCGAGATCAATAGCCGGAAGGCGGCGACGGAGATCTGCGAACGGGAGTCACCCGCGATGCTGGCGGTGCTGTGCGGCTCCCGGCAGGAGGGGTTCTTCGGGCCGGCCGCGCAGCTCGCGCGCAACCTGCGGTTCGTCCTGTCGCCGGACGGCTGCCACGTCTTCGACGACGAGGAGAACGGCGGGGAGTACGCCGGCGGGGCCACCGGCCCGAGGGAGGCCGAGGCGTTCAGGACGGAGCTGCTCGGTCTTGCCGCCGCCTGCCGGCGCACCGGCCTTCTGGAGCAGAGCGCGACGCTGACTGCCACAGCGCTGAGTCTGGCCGGGCCCCGGGGGACCCGCTGGGGGTAGCCGGGCATCCAGGTCCGCACAGGCGCGGTGCGGCCGGGGGTCAGGGCGAGGACGCGACCCGCGGCCGCGCGGCGGGCTCCAGCCTGACGGGGATGCTGCGGTAGGCGCGGAAGGTGACGCTGGGCCGCCGCTCGACGGCGCCCGCCGCAGCCGGCGTGGCCGGGGCGTGCGCCAGCCACCGCAGCACCGCGCGCCCCTCCACCTGGGCCAGGGCCGCGCCCAGGCAGTGGTGCACCCCGCCGCCGAAGCTCACGTGCGGGTTGGGGTCGCGGGTGATGTCGAGCCGCTCGGGGGCGGCGAACCGGGCCGGGTCGTGGTTGGCGGAACCCAGCAGCAGCACCAGGATGCGGCCCGCGCGCACGGTGCGGCCGTCGATCTCCACCGCTTCCTTCACATAGCGCGCGGTGGCCTGGATCGGCGCGTCGTAGCGCAGGAACTCCTCGACGGCCGGGACCGCCAGCTCCGGCCGGCCGCGCAACAGGGCCAGCTGCTGGGGGTGTTGCAGCAACGCGGAGAAGATCGTGGAGATCAGATTGGTGGTGGTCTCGAACCCCGCGAAGAACAGGAAGACCACGTTGTCGACCAGCGTCTCCCGGTCGAAGCCGGGATGCGTGCGCCGGGCGGCCAGCAGATTGCTGATCAGGTCGTCGGCGGGCCGCTTCGCCCGCTCGTGGACCAGCCCCGAGACGTAACTGCGCAGCCACGTCACCGCCTTGTGCGCCGCCGCCCGCTCCTCGACGGGCACGTACAGGGCGAACGCCTTGGCCAGCTCCACCGCGTGCGGCCGCACCGCGGCCCGGTCCACATCCGGGATGCCGATCAGCTCGCAGACCACGGTGACCGGCAACGGGAAGGCCAGGTCGCCGACCACGTCCAGGACCCCGCCGGAGCCCGCCCGGTCCTGGGCCTCCGCCATCAGCCGGGCCACCTGGGCGGCGACGTACTCCTCCAGCCTGCGCATCAGCCCCGGGCTGAACGACCGCTGCATGATGCCCCGCAGGAAGGTGTGCGCGGGCGCGTCCTGGTCCAGCACGATCCGCTTCAGGAACTCGTTCGCGGGCCCCGCCCCGGTGGAGAACTCGTGGTACTCCGGCGGGTACTCGTGCCCGAGCCGTCGGTCCTTGAGCAGCCGGCTGACATCCTGGTGGTGCGAGACCACCCACTGACCGGCCGCGCCGCGGGCGAGCCGGCCCGCCGTGCGCAGACCGGCGTACACCCGGTAGGGGTCCGCGACCACGGCGGGATCGCGGGAGTCGAACTTGACGGGCAGCTCTCGCATGCGGCCGACGCCTCCTGTGGTGTGCGCTGGTGTCCGGTGAGCCTGACAGCTCGGGAGCGGGGGAGCGGGAACCTGTCGCCAGTCCTTCACCGCCGTCCGCCGCCCCGCGCAGGGCTCGCAGACTGGGCGGGCCAGGGGACCACCGGAACAGAGCCGCGCACCCGAGGGTGCCGGGAGGTGACGCAGCGTTGAACACCGTGCTGAACATGCCGCGCTTCCTGCTGGACGACGCGCGCGCCACGCGCGACCCCTACCCGGTCTACCGCAGCCTGCGCGCGTACGGCCCGGTCTGCCGGGGCGGCCCGGGCCAGTGGGTCTTCCCGCGGCACGAGGAGGTCTCCACGCTCCTCCGCGACCCCCGGCTGGGCCGGGAGTTCCCCGAGGAGTACCAGGCGGTGTCGGTGGGCGAAGGACCGGCCAACGACTATCTGCGGCGCATCGTCGTCGACCGCGACCCGCCCGGCCACACCCGGCTGCGCCGGCTGCTCGTCAAGTCGCTCAGCCCCGCGATGGTGCGCGGGCTGCGCGAGCCGATCGCCCGGCTCGTCGACGGACTGCTGGACCGGTTCGCCGACGAACGCCGCTTCGACCTCGTCGCCGACCTGGCCGTGCCCGTACCGATGGCGGTGATGAGCGAGCTGCTGGACATCCCCCGCCCCGACCGGGCCGACATCGCCCGCCTCGCCACCTCGCTCGCCCAGGCCTTCGCGGTCTTCATCCCGCCGGACAAACAGCGCGAGGCGCACGGGGCCGTGGTCGAGCTGCGGGAGTACATGGCCGGGCTGGTCCGTGAGCGCAGGCGCCGCCCGGGCGAGGACCTGCTGTCGCGGATGCTCGCCGCGGTCAAGGAGGGCGAGGAGCCGCTGACCGACGAGGAGATCATCGACAACGCGCTGTTCGTCTACTACGCGGGCTTCGAGACGACCACCAACGCCATCGCCACCGGCGGCGACCTCTTCGTCCAGCAGCCGCACACACAGCGCCAGTTGCGGGCCGACGCCGGAATCGTCGGCAGCGCGCTGGAGGAGTTCATGCGCTACGACGCACCCATCCACGCCACCACCCGGCTGGCCCTGGAACCGATCGAGATCGCCGGACTGACGATCCGCAAGGGCCGGGTGGTGGTGCTGCTGCTCGCCTCCGCCAACCACGACGAGCGGGTCTTCCGCGACCCGGGCCGGGCCGACCTGACCAGATCGCCCAACCCGCACCTGAGTTTCGGCGGCGGCGTGCACCACTGCCTCGGCGCGGCGCTGGCCAGGGTGGAGGGGGCGGTGGTCTTCGAGCGGCTGGTCGCCCGGTTCGCGGATATCGCTTCGGCGGGCGAGGGCGTGTGGGAGCCCAGCGCGGGCGGCTTCCGGTTCCCCTACTGGGCCCACCGCAGCGTGCCGGTGGCGGTGCGGCCCGCCTGAGCCGGACGTGGCAGCGAGCCCGCCGGTGCGGCGATCGCGGTCACCACGACGCCCGCACCCGCGGCCCAGCGTCCACGCAGGGCCGGGAAGCCGGTGGCGACCGGGTCGAAGGCGGCATCCGCCCGGCGGACCCGGCGGAAGCCGCCCGAGACCGGCCGCACCACGAACGTGCCGGAACCACGGCCGGTTTCGAGGACGACCTCGGCGTCGTCGAAACCCAGCCAGCACCCCGTCGCGGGATACCAGACCTTGTAGTACGCCTCCTTGGCGCTGAAGAGCAGCCGGCACCACGGCACGTCCGCCCCGGTCGTCGCCAGCTCGTCGAGGTGGGCCCGCTCGGCCGCCGAGGCCACCCGGGCCAGCACCCGGGCGGGCAGCGGGGCGCGGGGTTCGGCGTCGATGCCCAGCCCGTCGGCGTCCCGGGACCGCGCCACCGCCGCTGCCCGGTAGCCCTGGCAGTGCGTCAGGGAGCCGACCGTCCCGGCCGGCCACCGGGGCGCACCATCGACGCCGCGCACCAGCGGAACGGGCGGGACGCCCAGCTCGGCCAGGCAGCCGCGCGCCACCCGCCGGACCGTGGCGTACTCGGCACGGCGCGCGGGCAACGCGTCGGCGACCTGGCGCCGTTCCGCCTCGAAGAGCTCGGGGCCGGTCAGCTCGCACGTGCTCTCCCGGGCCGCCGCGTACGCCGGCAGCAGGGTCCGGATCACGCCGGAGGCCGCCGTGGTCCGGGTCAACCGGATACCGCCGCCGCCCGCAGCGCCACCTTGTCGATCTTGCCCACAGGGGTCCGCGGCAGCACCGGCAGCTCGCGCATCTCGTCGGGCAGCTTGAACGAGGCCAGCCCCTTGCCCGCCAGATACCGCTTGATCTCCACCAGCGAAGGCGTCCGTCCCGACGCCCCGGGGACCACGAACGCGAGGATGGCCTCGCCGAGGCCGGCGTCCGGCCTGGCCACCACCGCAGCGTCGTCAAGCGCCTCGTGGCCGCGCAGATGCCCCTCGATCTCGTCGGCCGACACCTTCTCGCCGCCCCGGTTGATCACGTCCTTGGCGCGGCCGACGATCACCAGGTTGCCCTCGGGGGTGAGCCTGGCCAGGTCGCCGGTGCGGAAGAAGCCGTCGGGCGTGAACGACGTGCGGTTCGCCTCCGGCGCGTTCCAGTAGCCGTTGATCGTGTACGGGCCGCGCGTGACCAGCTCGCCCACCGCACCCTCCGGCACATCGCGGAACTCCTCGTCGATCAGCCGGAGTTCGTCGAGTCCGGACAGCGGGCGGCCCTCGGTGCCGGACACGACCTCTTCCGGGTCGTCCAGACGCGTGTAGGTGAGCAGGCCCTCGCCGATGCCGAACCAGTTCGTGATCCGGCAGCCGAGCGCGGACTGCGTGCGCCTGGCGGCCTGCTCGTCGAACTTGGAGCTGCCCACCTGGAGGATGACCCCCTCCATGTCCACCGGCCGCTTCGCCGCGACCTTGGACCACAACGCCGCGAGGGCCGGCACCACCGTGGTGTGGGTGACGCCCTCCTTCTCGATCAGCGGGAAGACCTCGTCGGGGGAGGGGCTCGCGGCCAGTACCGCCTTGCCGCCCACCAGCAGTGCGCCCAGCACTCCGGGGCACCCCAGCGCGGCGTTGTGGGCCGCCGGGTTCGCCGCCAGGTAGACGCTCTCCGCGTCGAATTCCAGAGCCTGTGCGCAGGCGGCGATGTTGAAGAGGTAGTCGTCGTGCGTACGCGGTATCAGCTTGGGCTTCCCGGTGCTGCCGCCGCTGAGCAGCAGGAACGCGACACCCGAGGGATCGACCTCGGGCAGCGGCCCGCCGTCGGCGCCCTGGGCACGGACCCGGTCCAGGGGCGTGAGGTCCCCGCTGTCGCCCGCCACGATCACCGTGCGGACGCCGGGGAGGGACGCGGCGTGGCGGGCGAGGGTGCGGTAGTCGAAGCCCTGGAACCGGCCGGCGGTGACGTAGCCGACCGCGCCGGAGGCCTCGATCAGGTGCCGCACCTCGCTCTCCCGGTGCCCCGGCAGCGCGAACACCGGGATGATGCCCGCCCGGAACATCCCTACCGTGACGGTGAGGAACTCGACGACGTTCGGCAGCTGGACCATGACCCGGTCACCCGGTTTCACCCCCCGGGCCAGGAGACCGCGAGCGATCTCGTCGGCCTCGGCGCGTACCTCGCCGTGCGTGAGGCGGCGTCGGCGGTCCACGGCAGCGGTCCGGTCGGGGAAGGCCGCCGCCGCCCCGGCCAGCGCGTCGCCCAGCGGCACCCCCCGCCAGATCCCGGCGGCCCGGTAGCGGGCGGCATCCTCGTCGCTCCACGGTGTGAACTCATCCATGGCGGCCAGTGTTCCGGCCCGCCAGGCCACGCCGCCCGGGACGAACAGAGCCGTGAAAGAGACGACGGCCGCCACCGCGATCGCTCCTATCGTCACCAGCGTCACCGACGAGATCCCGACCCCCGGGACGCCCGGCCGAGGAGTGATGGATGAGCCGACCCCACACGCTGAGCTGGCTCGACGCACCCCGCGACGACACCGGGGTGGAGATGTTCGACGAGACCTCCCATGTCTACCGGCCCTACTCCGAACTCGCCGACGCGGCGAGCCGGATCTCGGGCGGGCTGATCGGGGCGGGTGTGCCCCGCGGGGCGGTCGTGCCGCTGCTGTGCTCCACCGGACCCGACCTCATCGCCGCCTTCTACGGGGTGCAGGCCGCCGGATGCGTGGTGAGCGTACTGGCGCCCCCCACCCGGGTGTCGGGCGAGGCCGCCCGCGCACACGTCCGCGCCGTCGTCACCGCCGTGGACGCCGACACCGTGGTGGTGGACGCCGCCCACCACGACTACGCCGTGGACGTGCTCGCCGAGGCCGGGCCGCGTACGCGCCTTCTGCTTCTGGAGGAGCTCGTCGCTGCCGAGCCCGGCCGACGGGCCCCCGACGAGCAGGCCCTCGTCCAGTTCACATCGGGCAGTTCGGGCCGGCCGCGCGGCGTACGGATCAGCCACGCCGCACTCGACGCCAACACCGCCGCGATCCGCGCCTGGGAGCGGGCGGGCCGCGACGACTCCTGGTGTTCCTGGCTGCCGATGCACCATGACATGGGGCTCATCGGCTGTCTGGTGGTGCCTGTCTCCGGCAACAACCGGCTGGCGGTGTGCAGGCCCGAGACCTTCCTGCGCCACCCGCTGTCGTACGTCACCCGATTCGACGCCAACCGCGTCGACCGGCCCGCCACGATCACCGCGACCCCGGCTTTCGGACTGCAGCGCATCGTGGACCGGATCGGCCATGCCGACCTCGAAGGCGCCGACCTGTCCGGCACCCGGGCGGTCATCGTCGGGGCCGAACGCATCGATCCCGCCCTGGTGACCCGCTTCACCGCTCTGATGCGCCCGCACGGCCTGTCTCCGCACACCCTCACCCCCGCCTACGGCCTGGCCGAGAGCACCCTCGCCGTCACCGGAGTGCCCGTCGGGGAGACCCCACGAGCCGTCCGCGTGCACCGCGACACCCTGCGCATCGGAGCCCGGGTGAGCCTCGCGGCCGCGGCCGCGGACCGCGAGACGGTCCACGTGATGAGCTGCGGCCGCGCACTGGACGGCCTGACGGTGCACGTCGTCGACGAGGACGGAAAGCCTCTGCCCGAAGGCTACGTCGGCGAACTGGCCGTCTCCGGCTCCTCGCTGGCCGACGGCTACCTCGCGGACGGCTCCGCCGAGTGCACCGCCTTCGAGGACGGACGGCTCCTCACCCGCGACGTCGCCTTCGAGCTGGCGGGGGAGTTCCACGTGCTGGGCAGGCTCGGCGACAGCGTGAAGGTCCATGCCCGCTCCCTCTTCGCCGAGGACGTCGAGCTGATGCTCGGGCGGGCCGGGCTCAACCTGAGCAGGGTCTGCGTCGTGCTCGGCGAGGCCGACGGACACCCGCACGCCGTGGCCGTGCTGGAGGGACTCGACGACCGGGCCGCCGAGGTGGCCGAGGACGTGCTCGCCACGGCCTGCCCCGGCACCCGCCGCCACGTGGCCCGAGTGCCGCGCGGTGCGATCCCCCGCACCAGCAGCGGCAAGAGCCGCCGCCGTCAGCTCTGGCAGCACCTCAGCAACGAACGCGTCTTCGACGCGGTGCCCGCCGCGACCGACACCACCGCCTGACCAGCCCCGGAACAGCAGAGCCCGACCGCCCCCAGAAACAGGAGACCACATGTCCTACTCCAGTGAAGAGGTGCGCGAGACCGTGCTCGCGATCATCGAGCAACTCGCGCCCGAACGGGAGCGGTTCGAGCCGGGCAAGGACATGCGTCTGGTCGAGGACCTGGGGTTCCACTCGCTGGCCCTGCTGGAGATGGCGTTCGCGATCGAGGACGACTTCGACCTTCCGCCGATCGACGAGCAGACCGGACGTGCCATCCAGACCACCGAACAGGTGCTCACCTACGTCCTGAGCCAGGTCGAGGTCCGGACGCCGTCGTGACCGCCACCACTGACCCGAGCACGACGACGTCATGACGGAATGAAGGAGCCACGATGACCGAGGCGATCTCCCTCTCGGACCTCACCAAGCGATTCGGCGAGCAGACCGCACTCGACCGGGTGTCGCTGCAGATCCCCGCCGGAACCGTGGTGGGCCTGCTCGGCCCCAACGGAGCGGGCAAGACCACCCTCATCAACTGCCTCACCACGCTGCTGCAACCCGACGGCGGCACCATCCGCGTCCTGGGCCACGACCCCGCGACCGACCCCTCCCTGGTACGCGCCAACATCGCCCTCACCGGGCAGTTCGCCGCCCTCGACGAACAGATCAGCCCGCGCGAGAACCTGGTGTTCTTCGGCCGGCTGCTCGGTCTCGGCAAGGGCGAGGCCCAGCAGCGGGCGGGCGAGATGATGGAGCGCTTCGAGCTGGGCGAAGCGGCGTACACCCCCGTCGGATACCTCTCCGGCGGCATGCGCCGCCGTCTCGACCTCGCCGTCAGCCTGGTCGTCCCGCGGCCGGTGCTGGTGCTGGACGAACCGACCACAGGCCTCGACCCGCGCAGCCGCAAACTCCTGTGGGAGATGGTGAGGGCCGAGGCGGCACGGGGGGTCGCCGTCCTGCTCACCACGCAGTACCTGGAGGAGGCCGACCAGCTCGCCGACCGCATCGTCGTCATCGACAAGGGCCGGGTCCTCGCGGACGGATCGTCCGACGAGCTCAAGCGGGGCGTGGGCGGCCTGATGTGCCGCCTCACCCTGACCAGCGCCGCCGACGCCGAAGCGGCGCGCCTCGCCCTCGGCGAACTGCCGGGTGTGACCGCCGATGGCGAGAAGGTCGCCGTGCCCATGGCGCGCCCCGAGGACATCGCCGGGCTGCTCGGCCTGCTGGACGGCAAGGGGCTGCGGATCGCCGACATCGAGGTGACCAAGCCGACGCTCGACGAGGTCTTCTTCGCGTTCACGGAGCCGGCTGCGAAGGAGGCCACCCGATGAGCACCACGCCCGACGTCGCCGCGGTGCCCGGCCCCCCGGCACCCCCGGGCCGCCCGGCCGGCTGGCAGCACGACTTCCAGGTGCTCTTCGACCGGCTGCGGGTGCGCTCCTTCTCCCGGGGCGGCCTGGTCGCCACCGTCGTGCAACCGCTGCTCTTCTTCGCCATCTTCTACTGCACCTTCGCCACCATGCTCGACGAACGAGGCATCCACTTCGGCCGCTTCGTCACCCCCACCGTCCTGGTCCAGGCCCTGATGTTCGTGGCCATCGGAAGCGCCACCGACCTGGCCGCCGACCGTTCAAGCGGCGTCTTCTCCCGCCTGCTGACCAGCCCGGTCGACATGCGCGCGATGAGCCTGGCGCACCTGGCCGTCGTCGCGCTGCAGGGCCTCCTGTCCAGCGTCGCCGTCGTCATCGCCGGACACCTGGTGGGTTTCCGCTTCGGCCAAGGGGTGCTCGCCGCCCTGGGATTCATGGTGTTCGCAGTGGCGTTCACCGTCGCCCTGTCGCTGGCCACGGCCACCATCGCGCTGCGCCTGCGCAACCTGGAGGCCCTCAGCGCGGTGCTCCACCTGCCGTACCTGCCGCTGCTGGTGCTCTCCACCGGCTTCGTCAAGGCGGACCTCTTCCCCGGCTGGCTCCAGCCGGTCGTCGCGGCCTCCCCGGTGTCCGGGGTGATCGACGCGCTGCGCGCCCTGTCGAGCGGCGAACTCACCTGGAGCGCGACGCTGCCCGGCCTCGCGTGGCTGGTGGGTCTCGTCGCCCTCTTCTCGTGGACCACGACCGCAGCCTTCAGGAAGGTGGCCGTCCGATGACCGTGCAGTCGCCGGGGCCCGTCGCACCGACGGTGCTGCCGTCCCCCTCGCCCGACCCGGCCACCCTGGCCAGGGCCTCCGCGATCATCGCCGGGCGCGTGATCCGCCAGTTCGTCCGCAACCGGATGATGCTCATCGTCACCATCGCCTTTCCGCTGCTCCAGCTCTTCATGCTGCTGGCCGCCTTCAGCGTGCTGGTGCGCGACACCCAGGACGTCGACTACGTCCGGCGGCTCGCCCCGCTGATCGTGCTCACCACGGCGTTCTCCTCGATCCTCACCACCGCGATCGCCCTGTGGAGCGACATCCGCAGTGGGGTCTTCAACCGGCTGCGGGCGATGCCCCTGGACATGCGGGCGTACGTCTTCGGGCGGATCGGCGGCGACTTCGTACGCATCATGGGGGTGGCCGTCCTGGTGACGCTGGTCGCCCACACGGTCGGCTTCCGGTTCTCCCGGGGGCCCTTGGCGATCGTCGGCTTCTTCGGGATCGTGGCGCTGTTCGGGATGATGTGCAGCGCGCTGGCCGTCGCCGTGGCGCTCGTCGCCCAGCACCCCGGCATCATCGTGCGCTACGTCCAGATGCCCACACTGGTACTGACGTTGATGTCCAGCGGTTACGTACCCCTGGAGGCATTCCCGGGCTGGATTCAGCCGGTGGTGAGCGTCAACCCCGTCTCGCTGGCGGCCGGCGCCCTCACCGGGCTCTCCCACCAGGGCGCCCTGACCGGACCGGTGCTCGGCACCGCCGGCTGGACCCTGGGGATCACGGCGGTGTGCACGGTCGTCGCCACCCGGCGCTTCGCGATGCTCGTGAAGCGCGGCTGACCGTGGCGGACATCGTCGTACTGGGCGGGGGAGTGACCGGTCTCGGCCTCGCGGTCTTCGCCGCCCGCCGCGGACACCGGGTGACGCTCGTCGAACGGGACGGCCCGCCCCCCGGGGGCGGGGCCCACACGGAGGTGGCCGACTGGGCAAGGCGCGGTGTGCCGCACGCCCGCCAGGGGCACGCCCTGCTCGGGCTGGGCATCGGGGTGCTGCGCGAGGAGTGCCCCGAGGTGCTGGCGGAACTGACCGGCAGGGGCGCGGTCCCCGTCACCCTGGAGACGGGCGGCGACGATCTCGGCCTGCTCAGCCGCCGGCTGGTCTTCGAGGCCGCGCTGCGCCGCCGGGCCGCCGCCGACCCCGCAGTCACGCTGCTGCACGACCGGGCCACGGGCCTGCTGAGTTCCGGCGCACCGCACGGCGTTCCCCATGTGCACGGGGTCCGCCTCGCGGAGGGCGGCGACCTGGCCGCTGACGTGGTGCTGGACGCCACCGGCCGCAGATCGGCGGCGGCCGCCTGGCTCCCCGCGATCGGCGGCACCCCGCCCCGGGAGACGGTCCAGTCCTGCGGGTTCTCCTACATCGCCCAGGAGTTCGCGCTGGGCCCCGGCGGCCGGTTCCCGTCCCTGCGGGCGCCGGTGGTGCACGAGCTGGACTTCGCCACCGTGCTGGCCTTCCCCGGCGACAACGGCCGCTTCCATCTGTCGACCACCGTGTCCTCCCATGACCCCGTACGGACGCGGCTGCTGGAGCGCACGGTCTACCTCCGCTTCCTGGCCAGCGTGGCACCGGTGCGCGACTGGCTCGACGGGGCGGCCCCGGTCGGAGACCCGATGCCGATGGCCGGGCTGGAGAACCGCCACCGGTCGCTGGCGGTGGACGGAGCGCCGCTGGTCACCGGCTTCGCGCTGGTGGGCGACGCCTGCGTACAGACCAACCCCACCTTCGGACGCGGCGTCTCCCTCGCCCTGGCGCACGCCAGGACCGTCGCCGACCGGATCGGCAGCCTCGACCAGGCCCCGGTGGACTGGGCGCGGGAAACCCACCAGGCCACCGAAGAGTGCCTGGGGCAGTGGTTCGAGCAGCAGGTCGCCACCGACGCCGCCCGGCTCGCCGAACTCGCGGGCGGCGCGCCCGACGACTCGCTGACCGCCCGCGTGCTCACCGCCCTCGCGGTCCTGCGCGAGGAGGACGAACTCGTACGGATCGCCGCCGAGCGCGTCTACCACATGCTGCTCACCCCGGCCGAGCTGATGCGCGACCGCAAGGTGGCCCGCAGGGTGCTCGCGTTCCTGCGCGAACACCCCGAACTCCGGCGCGAGCACGTCGGACCCAACCGTCAGGACTTCGAGCGCCTGGTCATCGGCTGAGCGCCCACAGAAGGGAACACCATGAAAGTCACCCTGCCCACGGACGTCACGCTGAGCTACGACATCTACGGACCCGAGGACGGCCCCGTGGTCGTGCTCGTGCCCGGCCAGCACCAGGCATCCCTGTTCGAGACCATGCAGGTGCCGCAGCTGACGAAATCCGGGTACCGCGTCGTCACCTTCGACCTGCGCGGCGTGCACCCGTCCGAGGAGACCCCGCCGCCGTACACCGTGGAACTGCTCGGGCAGGACCTGGCCGCCCTCAACGAAGCCCTGGAGCTGGGCCCCTGTACGTACATCGGCTACTCGGTGGGCGCGATGATCCTGCTGGAACTGGCGATGAAGCGCCCCGACCTCATCGAGCGCGCCGCCCTCATCGGGGTCCCGTGGAAGCCCGGCAAGCTGCAACAGGCCATCCAGGCCGAGGCGGTGGACCGGCTCAAGAACGGGCACAAGGTCCCGGCCCTGCTGGAGGGGGCCTTCCGGGCGATGTACCTGTTCGGGCCGCGCGCGCTCAACCGCGACCAGTTCATCGCCCCCTATCTGGAAGGGCTGGCGGGCCTGGCCGAGTCGGGCGGGCACGGCGCCATCGGACACGCCGAGGCGAGCACCAATTTCCGCCCCGGCGACGAGGAAGTGGCCGCCGTGCGGGTGCCGCTGCTCGTGGTCGGCATGGAGCACGACATCGTCGCGCCCCGCCACCTGTCGCGGGAGCTGGCGGACCTGATCCCGACCGCCCAGTACACCGAGATACGCAACTGCGGGCACGCGTCCCTGCTGGAGAAGCCCACCGAGGTCAACGCCCTGGTGGCCGACTACCTGCGCTCCGGCAAGGTCGGCACTCCGCGCGGCTCGCGCCGGCTCTCCGATGACCGTACGGAAGCCGTCTGACAGCCGTGGTGCAACGGGACGGGCTCCCGGCCTCGCGCAGAGGCCGGGAGCCCGTCGTCGTACCGCCCGTTACTGGCGGGCCGTGAGCCGGTACAGCCGGTGGAACGGGTGCCCCACATCGATCGCCCGGGTGTCCAGGCCGGCCTCGGCGGCGTACGCGCGCACGGTGTCCGGGCGCATCACCGTTCCCGTGGCCGCGCTCGGCGTCCGGCTCATCCCGACGGGCAGGCAGTGCAGCACACTCACCGCGTAGTGGAAGCGCTCGCTGTCCGGCGCCGTCGGCGTGAACCGCTCGCCGACCGACGGCTCCATCAGCAAAACCGCACCCCCGGGAGCCGTCAGCCCACGGCAGGCCCGGAGCACGTCCACCGGCGCGGACATGTCGTGCAGAGCGTCGAACACGCAGACCAGAGTGTGACCGGCCACCCCAGCCTCACCGGCGTCACCGGCCCGGAACGTGACCCGGTCGCGCAGCCCCTCCGCGGGATCGGCGGCGGCGAGATTCGCCTCGGCGTCCCGGATCGACGCCTCGTCCAGGTCGAGCCCGTGCACCTCGGCGTCGGGGAACATCCGGGCCAGCGCCAGCGTGGAGAGGCCGGAACCGCACGCCACGTCGGCGATGCTGCTCCCCGGCACCCGCAGCCGGGCATCGATGTCGGGCAGGTGACGGCTGATCCAGCCGGGCAGGTGGTGTTCGAAGACACCGCGGTTCAGGCCCGCCTGGCCACCGCGCAGGGCCTCGCCGTAGGCCGCGTACGGCAAGCCCCGGCGACCGCGGTAGGCCTCCACCAGCTGTGGCAGCACGGCCGCCATACCGCCGATGGGCATCACGACCAGCGGCGCGATCCAGTTCGGGCTGCCGGCGTCGAGGAGCGCCTCCGCGTGCGCCTGCGGCAGCGTGAACTGTCGTGCCTCCGGTGGCGCGTGCGGCGCGTCGACGGCCAGCACCCCGGCACAGGTCTGCTGCTCCAGCCACTCCCGTACCATCCGGGCGTCGAGGCCGGCCTCCTCGGCCACCTGCGCGGCCGTGGCCGGACCGGTGCGGCGCAGGGCTTCGTACAGGCCAAGTTCCAGGCCCAGGAAGCAGGTCATCAGCTCGGCGGACGCGAGCCCGGCGCCGAAGAGCCGCAGCGAGAACGCCTGCGTGGAGTCCGCAGCGGGCGCGGCCGGCTTCCCCCGCTGGGCGGGAGGCGTACCGGGTGGGGGACCGGCGGGCTTTCCGCGCGGTACGGACGGTATGCCGGAGGCGGGGTCGCGGAAGGCGGGAGCCACGGCGGTCAGAGGTGGGCGAGGACGTTGACGACATTGCCGTCGTGGTCGCGGTAGAAGAAGCGCCGTACGCCCCACTCCTCGTCCGCCGGTCCGTACAGGATCTCCAGACCGGCGGCGCGGGCCCCTTCGAGCGCCGCGTCCAGGTCCTCCACCTCGATGGAGGCCGCCGGGTTCACCGGGCCGGTGGGGTCCTTGGTGATCAGGCTGACCTGCACGGAGTGGTCCGTGGGCGGGGCGAGCGTGGCGATCCAGCCGTGATTCATGATCACTTCCATTCCGGTGACCCGGGCGTGGGCCTCCACTGCGGAATCGAGGTCGGTCACGGTGAGCAGCGGCATCGCGCGGAGTGCAGACATGTGCGCCAGCGTAACCAGTGCGCCCCGCGCCCCGGGGGGCCTTTCCGCCCTCTTTCACCCCCGCGGCGCATACCCCCCGGCGGCCGTACGTTCTCCTCGCATCGGCCTCCTTGCGCGCGAGCGCGCGCCGGCCGAACTCGCCAACCCCCAAGGAGGACTGACGTGGGACTCGTCACCGCGACCGGCACGGACATCCCGGAATCCAAGCTCGCGGAGCTGGGTGGGGCGATCAGGGGCCGGACCGTCACCGCACAGGACGCCGACTACGACGAGCGCAAGCAGATCTGGAACGGCTACTTCCAGAAGAGCCCCGGGGCGATCGTCCAGGTGGACGGCGCCTCCGACGTCGTCAAGGTCGTCAACTTCGCGCGGGAGAACGACATCGAGCTGGCCGTCAAGGGCGGCGGCCACTGCTTCGCAGGCACCGGCACCGTCGAAGGCGGACTACTGCTCGACACCTCCCGGCTGCGCGGCATCCGGGTCGACCCGGCCAAGCGCCGTCTGGTCGTCCAGCCCGGACTGGAACAGGGCGACGTCGACGCCGAGACCACCAGTTTCGGCCTCGCCGTCACCGGCTCCCAGGAGTCGTACATCGGCATCGGCGGGCTCACCCTCGGCGGTGGCCTCGGCTGGCTCGCCCGCTACCGCGGTCTGCTCGTGGACAACCTGATATCCGCCGACCTCGTGCTCGCCAGTGGCGAGCTGGTGACCGCCACCGCCGAGAACCACCCCGACCTGTTCTGGGCGATCCGTGGCGGCGGCGGCAACTACGGCGTGGCCACCCGCTTCGAGTTCGACCTGCACCCGCAGGGCGACTGCATGGCGGGCCTGCTGGCCTTCCCCATCGACCAGACGGTCGACGTGGCCCGGCGGCTCGACGAGTTCAACCGGACCGCCCCCGACGAGCTGACCACGTCCTTCGCCTTCCTCACCGCCCCGGGCGGCGCACCGGCCATCGGCCTGGGCTTCGTGCACGCGGCCCCGGACGAAACCACTGAGGAACTGATCGGCCAGATGCGCGGACTCGGCACCGGCGCGCTCCTCGACCACTGCGGCCCGATGCCGTACGTGGCCGTGCAGCGGATGCTCGACGAGAACACCGTCGCCGGTCACCGGTACTACCCGCGCTCGTTCCTGCTGCCCGAACTGCGCGACGAGCCACTGCGGATCCTCGCCGACGGCTTCGTCAACGCCCCCTCCGAACGGAGCCTGGTCGGCGGCGGCCTGATGGGCGGTGTGATGTCGAACGTACCGGCGTCCGAGACCCCGTTCCTGCACCGCGAGGGTTACCTGACCAGCATCCTCACGTCCTGGACCGACCCGGCCAAGGACGAGGAGGCCGTCGAGTGGACCGAGAAGGTGTACTCCGAGCTCCTCCCGTACACCACCGGCGCGGTCTACGCGAACCACCTGGGCGCGGACTCCGCCGAGCGCATCGAGGACGCCTACGGCTCCAACTATGAGCGGCTGACCCGGATCAAGGGCGTCTACGACCCCGACAACTTCTTCCACACGAACAACAACATCAAGCCCGCGAGCTGAACCTGACGTTGGGGCCGCCGCGCCGGCGGGGGGCGCGCGCGGGCGGCCGAGAGCCCCCCCCGCCCCCGCCCCCCGCG